>PWDW01000207.1 GCA_003553225.1 Halanaerobiaceae bacterium | reverse complement strand
TTATTTGTTAAGCCAAAGATAAATATTCACCATTATGTTCAGAAATAATTTATTGGAGTCAGTTATTGTTAAAATAATATAATATTACCATGTATTAACAGCAAAACAGTATAATAAATTAAAAGTTTGCCCAGTAATAAGTTGAAAAATTTTTTTTTGGAAACTTCAAAACAGCCATAAAAATCATTTGTTTTACTATAGTGTAAAGGATTATATCGAGTTTTATTAATTTAGAAAAACCTTTGACAATATTTTGATTATATTGTATAATCTAATTAGAAATAGATATATCTTTTTAAGCATATACAAAAAATTAATATACGTATTGCCATTTATTTTCATTTATTGAAAGGAAAAGAGGAGAAATAAAAATCATGGGCAAAAAAGATAAACCACTTTATATGCAGATCTATGATGACCTGAAAACTAAAATTGATAATAATGAATATGCACCACATGAAAAAATCCCTACTGAAAAAGAACTGGCCGATTTGTTTGAGGTCAGTAAAATCACTTCTAAAAGGGCTCTGGTGGAACTTGAAAAAGAGGGCTTAATTTATCGAAAAAGAGGAAGTGGCAGTTTTGTCCTGCCGGAGGTAGAGGATAAAATTTCTCCTGAAAAAAAAGTTGTGTCCCTTGTTTTGCCCTTTGAAAGTAATGGGGGTGGGATGATGAAGACTATTAGAAGTGCAGCAGTTTTTTTGCAGGAACAGGATTATTATTTAAGTGTACACAGTACAGAAGGAACACGAGATGAAGAGAGAGAAATGCTGCAGAAGCTTTATGAGGACAATGTTTCCGGGGTTATTTTATATCCTAATTCAGAAAGGATGAACCTGGATTTAATATATTATTTATATATTAAAAAATTTCCTCTGGTTACCATAGATAAATTTTATGAAGGTCTGCCTATTAGCTATGTAGTCTCTGAAAATTTCTGTGGAGGTTTTCAGGCTGCTGAATGTTTAATCCAAAAAGGCCACAGTAAAATAGGTTATATTTCTACCCGGAGAATTGAAAATGTTGTTTCTGTGAAGGAAAGATTTTTTGGTTATTTAAGTGCTCTGGACAAGCATAATATAAACATAAACCAGCCTGCTTTTTCATTTGACCTCAAAAAAGACAGTGAAATAAAATCTACTCTTAAACAGCTCAAAGAGAACAGGTTTACCGCGATTTTTGCCGAAAATGATCAGGTTGCTTTAAGAATTATAGATTGCTGTCAGCAGCTGGGTATTAAAATTCCGGAAGAGTTATCTGTGATTGGCTTTGATGATATTGATGCTGCAGGACAGGCTTCTTTAAGCACTGTGGCCCAGAATTTTGACAAAATGGGCGAAAATGCTGCCGAAATCATAGTTGACAGCCTGGAAAATCACAAATATCAATATGAGAAAGTTAAATTACCGGTAAATATTATTGAGAGAGAAACGGTAAAGGACATTAAAAAACAGAAAACAGCAAAAAATGATAAATAAATTTGCAGAAAAGATCAAATTTAATTTTTCCGGTTAGGAGGAACAACATGAGGAAGGTTACTTTTTTGATAGTTGTTTTTTTAATTATAACAGATATTACCCCGGTTACTGCCGGTAATGATTTGAGCTACACCTATAACTTCTGGCAGGAGCCAGTACCGGGTCCCCCTGTTTTTGAAATAGAGAACAAACATACCGGTCAGACCCTGGGAGTGCAAAACCTAAGAGATCCCGAAGAGATTTTTGTGGATCATAATGAACATATTTATATTGCCGATAGTGGTAATAACCGAATTATTCATCTGGATGAAAACTGGCAAAAAATACGTATCATTGATTATTTTATAAATCATCAGGATGAAAAGGAAGTTTTTAATAACCCCACCGATGTTTTTGTTACTCCAGATAATGATATATATATTGCTGATCGGCGAAATAGAAGAGTTGTGGTTGTTGATGAGCAGCTAAATATAATTCAATATATTACTTCTCCCCGGACTGATCGGGATCATGTATTTGATGAAGATTTTGTTTTTGCCCCCAATAAAATTGCTGTGAGTCATTTTGATAATAGAGTATATGTTATTGCCGATGGGGTGCTGGAAGGATTAATGGTGTTTGATGGCCAGGGAGTTTTTGAAGGATTTATCGGTGCGCCCAGTGTTGCCCCCTCGGTGGCAGATTATTTCTGGAGAACTTTTATGACTGAAGAACAGCTCCAGAGAACCCGCAGATTTATTCCCACCCAGTACAGTAATCTTGATATCGGAGAAGAAGGTTTTATTTATACTACCGTGAGCAGAGGACAAATTAGAGAGGAGGAAGCGGTCCGCAAACTTTCCCCGGTGGGCAGAGATGTACTCAGTCGGGATGGTTTTGTTAACCCTATAGGTGATGTCCATTATCCTGACAGTGGGGCTGATGCCAGTATTGCCGGGCCCTCTCTTTTATACGATATTACGGTTCACAACAGTAATATATATTCAGTGCTGGATAACAGAAGAGGCAGGATTTTTACCTATAACAGCCATGGAGATTTGTTGTTTGTGTTCGGTGGTTTAGGAGATCAAAAGCAGAAATTTAGAAATCCTGTTTCTCTGGCAAATAAAGGTGACAATCTGCTGATCCTGGATAGAAGGAAAAATGCTGTTATTGAATTTCGTCCTACTGATTATGCTTTAATGATTTTTGCGGCAATCAATTTTTATGCTGAGGGTTATAATTATCAGGCTACAGAACTCTGGCAGCAGCTGTCCCGGCTGAATCCAAATTTAGATCTGGCATATAAGAATATTGGTCTGGCCTTCCTGCGAGAAGATGAATTTGCCGGGTCTATGGAGATGTTTAGAACCGGTCAGTATCGAACCGGTTATTCGCGGGCTTTTCGGGAATACAGGAGAATAATGGTTAAAGATAATTTCGGAAGAGTTATGATTACATTTTTTATTGCCCTTATTATTGTTATTATACTAATTAAATTTTTATTTATTGCAGATGAAGAAAAAATTACCGGTATATTCTACAAAGACAATAACCAAAAAAGCAGGTTAAGAATATTTGCCGAAAGATTAAGATATGCTTTTTATTTAATTTTTCACCCCTTCAGCAGCTTCTGGGATCTCAAGGAAGAAAAAATCGGCAGTGTGCCCAGTGCTGTTGTCCTGTTGCTGCTGGCTACTTTTTCCTATCTGCTTTTACAGGCTTATTCAGGATTTTTATTTAATTATACTGATATTTCACAGTTGAATATATATGTTGAACTATTAAGTATAATTATACCGGTTATATTATGGTGTGCTGTTAACTGGGGCCTGACAACTCTTATGGAGGGGAAAGGTACCATGAGAGATATTTTTGTTAGTATATCTTATTCCCTGACCCCGTTAATGGTCTGTTATCTGCCCCTGATTCCCATCAGTCATTTTTTGACTCTGCAGGAAGAGCCGTTTTATAGATTGCTGCTGGTTATCCCCGTAATCTGGTCTCTGGCCCTGGTCTTTTTTGGGACCATGATTACCCATAATTATACTCTTTCCAAAAATTTATTAACTGTGGTTTCAACTATTATTGGAATTGGTATAGTTATCTTTATAGGTTTATTATTTTTCAGTGTACTGGGCCATCTGGGTGGATTTGTGGAGACTATATTTACTGAAATTACTTTAAGGACTTAATGGAGGGAGAAACTGGATCATGAGAAGAGCAGTTTTATTAGTTTGTGCACTAATATTAATATTTTCCTTTCTTAATCTTAACAGTATGGCAGCTGATAATGAACTGGAAGATTTTACTCTGGCTGCCGAAAACAGGTATTCTCAGCTTTATATAAATGAATACACCACCGAAATAGCGGTGTTAAGAAAAAATACAGGTCAAATCTGGTATTCTTCACCTCCTGACCTGGAAGAAAGGGAAACCCAGAGAAGGGGTTCAGCCCGGGATGCTATGAAAGCTCCTCTGGAAATAACCTATATTGGCCGCCAGGGGAATATAAACACCCTTGATGTTTTTAATGAAAGTGTAGATTATGATCAATTTGAAATAAAAGAGATTGATAATGGAGTGAGGGTGGAATATACCTTACTGGAAGAATGGCAGGATGATGATTATCTGCCGGTAATGATGGATAAAGAAAAATTTGAAGAAGAAATTATTGATAATATTGCTGATGAACAGATACAGGAGTTATTTTTGGAAAATTATGCTTTGCTTACCCTTACCGAACAGGATGAATACCCTTATACATTTGATATTTTAGGGGGAGTAAATTTAAGGAATTTACTCGGGAATTATAAACTGGAGTCTCTCACTGAGGCCACTGATTCTTTTTTAGCCACTATCAGGCGTGAGCGAGACCGGCATGAAGAGCTTATAGGACTGCTTATTGAGACTATATTTGAAAACAGAACTGATATTGACAGCTGGATCGGAGTTTCAGCTGATGATCTGGATATCTTTAGAGAAAATCCCACTTATGTACTTCTGGAAGGGACTTTTCCCCGCTGGGATAGGGAAGATATGATTGATACTCTAAAAGAAATTGGTTATACTCCTGAGGACAAATGGGAGGATCATCTGACTTATAATCTGCAGCTGCCAACTCCAACTCCCACTTTTAATATTTCAATCGAATATACTCTTGATCAAAAAGATATGTTAGCATTTATTCCTACCGCTGACATACAGTACCCGGTTAATGTGGAAACAGAAGAGGGAGAACTGATTAATCTACCGGTATATACGGTAAGAGTATTAAGATATTTTGGAGCAGCCAATCGAGATGAACAGGGCTATATTTTTGTACCTGATGGCAGTGGAGCATTAATAAATTTAAACCGGGAAACACATTCTGTTAACCCCTATCTGGGTCGAGTTTATGGTCGGGATAAATCTATTATGCCCCGCCGGGAGAAGATATTTTCAGAAGAAAAAATCAGGATGCCCGTTTTTGGCATTAACCGCACAACCAGAGGAATGCTGAGTATAATTGAAAATGGAGATTCTCTGGCCGAGATCAGAGCCAGTGTGGCCGGACAGGCCAGCTCCTTTAACACCGTGCACAGTGAGTTTTTTATCCGCCGCAAGGGAGAGATCAGGATCACCGGTGAAGGTATAATTGATGAAAATATTTTTTCTTTTTTGACAAATTATCAAAAAGAAAAATATAAAGAGGATATTCAAATTCGCTATAAATTTCTTGATGAGCAAAATTCTTCCTACATTGACATGGCACTTACCTATCAGGATTACCTGGTAGAAAAATATGGTCTGGAAAAAATCAATCCTGATGAAAATATTCCGTTTAATCTTGAATTATACGGCAGCCTGGAAAAAGACGCTCTGGTGCTGGGAATTCCCCGGGAAAAAGTATATCCTACCACAACCTACAACCAGCTGCTTACTATTTTAGAAGAGCTGCAGCAAAGAGATATAAATAATATTAATCTAAAATATACAGGCTGGTCGGAAGGGGGAATTAAGCATTATTATCCACAGCAGGTTGCCCTGGAGAATAATCTGGGCAGCAGAGAAGACTTTCAGCAGCTTCTGGAGTTTGTAGATAAAAATGAAATTAATTTTTACCCTGATCTAGCATTTTTAAATATTTATCAGAGTAAATTATTTGATGGATTTAGAAAATCACGTGATCCAGCTCGCTTTTTAAACTGGGAACCGGCTCAGATATATGATTATGATCTAGTTACTTTTCAAAAAAAGGATGATAGTGCCCGTTATGTTCTGTCTCCGGACAGGTATTCATCAATAGTCCAGAAATATATTAATGATTTTAATAACTATAATATAGGTGGTCTATCACTTCGCTATATGGGAGATCAGGTTAATGCAGATTATAGAGAAGAAAATACTATTGACCGTCAGCAGGCCCAGCAGGCGATTATCGAGCAGCTGGAAACTATGCATTCAGATATAAATTTAATGTTTAATGGGGGGAATATTTTTGTTTTACCATATGCTGAAGCCCTGCTAAACACACCGGCTAAAAGCAGCAACTATGATCTGGTTGACCGGGATATTCCTTTTTATCAGATTGTTCTTCAGGGATATGTAAATTTCAGTAATGCTCCCTGGAACAGAAGGGGAGATAAAATTCAGGAGAATATATTAAAGGCCCTGGAAACAGGACAGCTGCCTTATTATCATGGTATATATGAGGATTCATCTGCTGTAAAAGACACTAAATATGAGCATCTTTTCTCGGCCGGATACCGGGACTGGATTCAGGAAGCGGGCCGGGTATATGAGGAGCTTAATCCTATAATGGCCGAGCTGCAGGCCCAGAGGATTATTGACCATTTTCAAATTGAAGAGGGAGTATACCAGACTACCTATGAAGAAGGTACAACAGTAATAGTTAACTATAATGAATATTCTGTAGAGGTTGAGGGATATAATATTGGAGCCAGGGATTATGTGATTTCTAAGCACCAGGGGGAGGAATAATTGGTGAACATTTTTAAGAATTTACCCCTAAGACAGAAAAAGAGTATTATCGGAATAATATTTATTTCTCCATTTTTATTTGGGTTTTTTATGTTCTTTTTGGCGCCAATAATTCAGACGGTTTCCTTTAGTGTGAATGAATTAAATATTAGCCGCCTGGGACTTGAAACCAATTTTGTGGGGCTGGACCATTACAATTTTGCTTTTTCTGTACATCCGGTATTCATTCGTACCTTTTTTGAGAATTTGCTTTATGTATTACTTGATTTACCGTTAATTTTGTTTTTCAGCTTTTTTGCAGCTTTAATGCTAAACCAGAAGTTCAAAGGAAGGTTGATTGCCAGGGCAATTTTCTTCTTGCCCGTAATTCTGGCTTCCAGTGCTGTTATTGGGATGGATAGTGCCCAGTATGCTACTGAAATACTGGAACAGACCAGTGAGAGTGTATTTCTGAGTGGAGAATTTATTCAGGTTTTTCTTATGGAACTGCAGCTTCCGGAGGATTTTATTGGTTATATAATAGATGGAATTGAAAGACTGCCGGAAGTAATTCGGGCCTCCGGAATTCAAATTTTAATATTTCTGGCCGGACTGCAGTCTGTTCCTGATTCCTACTTTGAAGCCTCCCGTATTGAAGGTGCTACCACCTGGGAAAACTTCTGGTTAATTACTTTCCCGCTGATGACACCTGTTATCTTAATAAATGTTATTTATACTCTCATAGATTTATTTCTGGCTCAGGATAATGAACTTGTTGAACTTATTCAGGATGAAGCTTTTGTGGGGGCGGGATATGGAGTTAGTTCTGCCATGGCAGTTGTTTACTTTATAGCTGTAGCTTTCATTATTCTGGTGGTTGGTGGGCTTCTGTCCCGTTATGTTTTTTATCAAGAATAAGAAGGAGGTTTTTCCAGGGTGCTATCTCATTTTGCTGATAGAATAAAAGATTTTAATTTTGATTTGCTTAATAGAAGTATAAAGAGCTGGATTATATCCATATTAAGATTAATCTTAATAACCGGAATCAGCTATTTGATTTTATTTCCACTTTTAAGTAAAATTTCTACTGCCTTTATGACCAGAGCAGATTTGTTTGACCGTACTGTGTTTTGGATTCCGAAAAATTTTACACTGGAAAATTTCGAACTGGCAATTATTCATATGGATTATGTAGAATCACTGCTGTTAACCTCGACCCTGGCCCTGTGTGTCGCTTTTTTTCAGCTGGCCTCCAGCACATTGGTGGGTTATGGATTTGCTCGTTATGATTTCCCCTTTAAGAAAATATTTTTTGCTCTGGTGTTATTTACTTTAATTGTTCCCCCCAATATGGTCCTGGTTCCATATTATATGAATTTTAGATTTTTTAATCTTTATGGTTTAATCCCCGGGGATGGATTGAATTTGATCGGCACCTACTGGCCTTTTATTTTAATATCATTAACCGGGGTTGGCTTCCGTAATGGTTTGTTTATTTTTGTAATGCGTCAATTTTTCCGGGGTATGCCTCAGAATCTCGAAGATGCTGCTTATGTTGATGGAGCGGGTTATTTCCAGACTTTTTTCCGGATTATGCTGCCCGGGGCAGTCCCCGCTCTGGTGGTTGTATTTTTGTTTTCATTTGTCTGGCAGTGGAATGATGTCTTTTTCTCCCGGGTTTTTCTGGGAACAGTGGGGGAAGTTGATGTCCTGTCAATAGCCCTGAGAGACCTTCCGGAGGAACTAGATTACTGGATTGAACACAGTCCCTACCTTTCATTAATTATCAATGCGGGTACCCTTCTGGTAATCGGGCCCCTGGTTGTGGTGTATGCTTTCATGCAGAGATACTTTGTAGAAAGTGTTGAAAGGACCGGAATTGTTGGGTAAAAGGGGGAATTTCCCTTTATTATATATATCAGTCATAAGGGGGTGATAAGAGGGCAGTCTGTTCATCAGCAGCAGGAACATCGGATAGTGAAAAAAATACAAAATTACAGGAGGTATTATCAATGAGAAAGATAATTATAGGAGTAGTGGTTCTTTCGATGGTTTTAATGGCCGGTTCTGTACTGGCTTATACTCCGGGAGATTTTGAAGGATATGACTTTGGGGGAGAAACTGTATATACAGATGCAGATTATGATGAAGATGCAGTACGGGAAGCAGAAGAGAAATTCAATGTAGAGATTGTTATTGGTGACATTGATATCCGGGAAAGAGTGCTGGCCGGAGAAGCCACACATGATATTTATCGTATTGTAGCTGAAGATTTCTGGTCCGATGTCGGTCAGGGATATTATCTTCCGATAAGTGATGTAGTGCCCGGATATTATGAGGAGCTGGGAGAAGCCGCTCAGGGTGTTCTGGATGCCTTTACCTATCGGGATGAGATATATGGAATCTGGTGGGGAACTTTTATTGGGGTAAATAATACCATGCGCTTTACCCTGTGGAACAAAGATTTATTTGATGAGCTGGGACTTCCTGATTTAAATGAATTATATGAACAGGGAGAATTCACCTGGGAGAATGTTCGTGATATCGGTCTGGAAGCAACTGCCGATACTACCGGTGATGGTGAGATTGACCGCTGGGGTATTTACAGTCTGTACCCCTATATGGATTTAATGGTTTCCAATGAAGCCCGCTATATAACACTGACTGAAGATGGTGCTCAATACACCGCCAACAGTCCCGAGGCTATAGAAGCCTGGGAGACCGGTTATCAGTGGTTGGCTGAAGATGAAATTCTCACTATTCAGTGGGATGACCATCCCTGGAAAGAAGGAAATGCAGCCATATTCCCCACTGACCTGTGGAGATATGGATTTTATCATGATGTAGATTTTGACTGGGGTATTCTTCCTTTACCTAAAGGGCCCAATGCTGAAGAACACCATGTGGCCCAGAATGTTCTTGGATCTGCTGCTCTGCCTATTACCGCCGAAGATCCGGAAGCACTTCTGGCACTGCATGATTTTTTAGTAGATCGCCCTACTTCTCTTGAAGAATATGAAGCCCGGTTTGAAACAGCAATACAGGGTGCAATTAATGATTGGGCACCTGACAGATTTTCTGCAGAAATTCTGGAAAGATACAAAAAGAACTGGGATGGTCATATGGTAAGGATGTCTACAGCTATTATGGGTGATCTCTTCTGGGATACCCGTTCTGATATCCTTAATGGTGAAGTAACTGCCACCGAAGGCTTTAATGCCATAGAAGCTCAGGTGAATGGTATAATTGAAGATATCTTCAGATTCTAAAAATAGATAAATAATTATCCATTCAATTATAAATCAGCCCCCTGTGAGTTATAGTTCTCCAGGGGGTTTTTCTTAGTGCAAATTGAATTTTGTTAAAAAGAATTATCAATTTTGAAAAATCATATTTTTATAGATATAATAGTAGACAATATATATGATTGTTATTGAGGTGATTGAGATTTTTAAAGGAGGAAAATTGAGGAGGGAATATGGAGTATATTAAAAATCATGATTTTTCTATTCCTGTACTTGATTTAGATGCTGAACATGAAAAACAAATTATAATTGACAGAGAAAAAGGACAGTATCTGGGACACCCTACCACAGTGCTGATGGATGATATGCAGACCATGTACTGTGTTTATCCGAAAGGTCATGGAAAAGGTGAGATAGTGCTCAAAAAGAGTACTGACCGGGGTCTAACCTGGTCTGATAGGCTTTCAACCCCTGATAACTGGTCAACTTCAAGAGAAGTACCTACTATTTATAAGTTATATGATCAGAAGGGAACCAGGAGATTGTTTGTTTTTTCCGGTTTGTACCCCATCAGGCGGGCCGTATCCGGGGATGATGGCCAAACCTGGTCTCCTCTGAAACCTATTGGTGATTTTGGAGGTATGGTTGCCCTGAGTGAGGTAGTGCCTCTCAAGACTCCCGGACATTATATGGGCCTGTTTCATGATGATGGCCGGTTTATTAAAGGTGGAGAGAATGAACACTGGGGTTCTCCGGCTGGAGAGGTTGATGATTTCAAAATATATAAGACTGTGTCCCGGGATGGTGGTTTAAGCTGGGAGGCCCCCGAAGTTATAGTGGAGCACAAACAGGCCCATTTGTGTGAAGCTGGTGCTGTTAGGTCCCCGGATGGGGAACAGATTGCCTTATTAATGCGGGAAAACAGCCGGAAGTTTAACTCTTTTGTCAGTTTTAGTAATGATGAAGGTGAAACCTGGTCTGCTCCCCAACAGCTGCCGGGGGCTTTAACCGGTGACCGTCATGTATGCTGTTATGATGCTGAGGGCAGACTAATTGTTTCTTTTAGAGATACGGCTCACAAAAGTTCCACCCGGGGAGACTTTGTGGCCTGGGTAGGAGAGTATTCAGATTTAGTCAAAAAGACTGAAGGTGAATATAGAATACGTTTGAAAAAAAACACAAAAGAGCTGGACAGCTCATATCCTGCTCTGGAAAGACTGCCCGATAATACAATAATTGCTACAACCTATGGGCACTGGGATGAAGGAGAAGAACCCTATATCATAAGTGTTCGTTTTAATCCGAAAACTATTGAGAAAAAAATGATTTAGTACGGGCATTATGTTATATTAGGAGTTGAATTTATAATGGAAAAAATCCAAGGCATAATTCCGGCTGTGTTTTCCCCACTCAAAGC
>PWDW01000245.1 GCA_003553225.1 Halanaerobiaceae bacterium | reverse complement strand
GAAGAGGATTCATCCTTTCTGCAGAGCATCCATCTGGCCACCTATTTAATTGAAAACAGGGTGCGCAATGCTTCCGAAGTTGAGCTGCTTGATTCTTATAATAGTGATTTTATTATTATTTCGTTTGCGGATGATTTTCTGGAAATAGAGAATGAAACTCCGGGAACAAAAACTAAAATTCCGGGGATAGCAGCTATTACTTTTTCTAAAATAGCAAAAAACGATGATATTGATTATTTAATCATAAATATTGAATCCAGCAAGGGAGAAAGCTATGAGAGTCAACTTTTTTTAAATAATTTGGTCCTGCACAATAAGGAGATTACAGGAGATGCCGGAAGGCAGTACCAGTATCTGGGGTATAAAAAATAAAGTATAAGGGAGGTGTTGTTGATGAGAATTAGAGAGGAGAGGGGTGCGGCCTTACTGTTGACCGTGTTTTTTGTTGTGATAACTCTGGCTCTGGGAGTCGCTCTGCTGACCTTTGCCCTACGCAGCCGGGAAACAGTAACCTCCCGGGAGAGACAGATGCAGGCCTACTATATTGCCCGTTCGGGTGCTGATACAGTGGCTCAGGCTATTATCGATAAAAAGTTAACCGGTTTTGTAAGCGGTGCTATCGCCGAGGGAGAGCTGGAACCCGGTTCTTTTTCGGTGGTTATTGACAAAATAGGTGAGGGTGACTCCGAGCTGCTTTTAACTTCCACCGGGCAGGTGGGAAACACCACCCAGAGAATTTCACTGAAACTGGTCAAAAATGCTGTATTTATGGATGATATGGCTATTTTCACCAATGAAGATTTAAATCTCAATCTGCCCAACCTGGAACTGCTGCCCGAAGATACAATTGTGGTGGGCACCAATGGTGAGAATATCTATGATACCAGAGATAAGCTGGAGGATTACCAAAAATTGACGGAACTGGATCTATCTTTTGATTCTCCAAAGCTGCCGGAAAAAATTGATCTTACTCAGGTTAATACCCTTGACACCCGGGAACAGGAGGCCCCCTATATCATAGATGAAGACGGGTATTATGATCTAATTTATATTGGTCCCCAGGATGATTTGATAATAGATACAGATATTTTGGATGATGATATTATTCTGGTGGTAGATGTTTTTGATCTCAAAGGTTCCTTAACTATAAAAGGTACAAATGATGTAGTTATTTATGTTACCGAGTATGTAAATATACAGACCCCCAATGCCATAGTGGAAGAAGATGAGGCCAGTTTTACGCTAATAGCCATGGGTACGGTAACGGAATTTAATTTAATCGCAAATGGGATATTTGAAGGTAATATTTATGCTCCGGAAGTAACTATCAGCATGCACAGTAACCATACTCATTTGATTGGGACCATTATTGCCGATAGACTAACCGGGGCCGGTGACCAGGTGATGGGTAAAATTGAATATAGGCCTCCCAAAGATGATTGGGGTGATTTTGATTTTATAAAGCATCGTCGAACTTTATGGACCGACTAACTGATGAATAAAGGAGGAGCAATTATGGTCTTCAGTAAAGAGATTACGGCCGTTGATATTGGCAGCAGTGCCATTAAGGTGGCCCGGATGAAAAAAAAGAGAGGTCAGCTGCAGATGATAGATACCGGACGGGCCTCCCTGCCGGCCGAGGTGCTGGAAGAGCCGGAACAGCTGGTAAAGATACTGGCTGATCTGTTCTCCGAAATGAAATACCGGCCTCAGTATGTGACCACCGCGGTTTCCAGCAAAAATGTGATTATCAGGAATATAGAGTTTCCTTCTATGTCCGAAAAGGAGCTGTCTCAGGCTCTGGAATTGGGGGCTGAGGAATATCTAACTTTTCCCATTGAAAACCTTAAGTTTAAGTATAAGGTGCTCAAGCAAAATCAAGAGACCATGGAGATTCTGCTGGCCGCTATCAACAATGAGGTGCTGGATAATTATGTTAACATTTTTGAGCGGGCCAGCCTCAATTTGAATGTAATTAATGTCCAGCCCATGGCCCTGCTGTCCCTGGTTCACAGCCAGCTGGAAATCACCGATCCGGTCATGGTTGTTGATATCGGGGCCCGGGGCAGCCGAATCATAATCGGTGATGAACGGGATATTTATCTGGTCCGCAATCTGGAGGCCGGGGGGGAGACCTTCAGCGATATCCTGAAAAGAAAATATGATCTGAGCCAGAAGGAAGTCCGGGAGCTCAAAAACAGCCTCAATCTGGATGAAGAGCTCACCAAAGAAGAAATAGAGCCTGAAACTGAGGTCCCGAAGACTTTTTCACCCGGTGAGGGGCCCACTTCCCTTACTTCCCTGCTGGATTATTTTGTGAAAGAGATCGAGAGGTCCCTGGAGTTTTTTGATAAAAAATATAACAACCTCCCACTGGAAAAGATTATTTTCACCGGGGGTGGCTCCATGATGAACGGCCTGGAAGATAAAATAAACAGCCGTTTGGAAAACAGACTGGAGTCCCTGGATCCCCTGAAGGATCTGGCCCCGGACAAAAAAGTGAACAGGGATTATGCGGTGGCAGTGGGACTGGTTGCAAGTGAGGTGCTGGCCAATGCGGTTTAACTTTCTGGAAGAAAAAAAACAGGCTGCTGTTAACTGGTCTAGAATCTTCTTTACGGTCCTGATGGCAATAATTATCCTTTTGCCCACCCTGCATTATCTGAATCTGTATACTGAACAGCGGGAGCTGAAAAGGGAAACGGCGGCTATTGAGGATCAGCTGGCCGAGATCAGGGACGAAAGGATGGAGTTTGAGGAGCTAAAACGCAGAATCGAATATCTGAATATCCTGGGTGAGGAGATTATCAGTGCCCGCTACTACTGGGATCAGGTTATTCTGGAACAGGGTTATGTTATTCCCGAACTTTTGACCCTGAGAAATCTGGAGATTCAGGAGAATGGAATACATTTATCCGGAATTGCCGATAATAATGATCCGGTGATCAGTCTAATTAACCAGATGGAAAATTCAGATTTCTTTTTTAATGTAAAAATAGAAGGTCTGGATAGAACCCAGGAAGTTAATTTTAAACTCAATGCCCGAATCAATGGAAGGGGTGAGTAGGATGTCTTTATCATTATCCAGAAGAGAGAAAATACTGCTGCTGGTGATGGTGGTGATAGTGGGTTTTGCGGCCTATTATTACTGGCTGTATCAGCCCCTTGTGGAAGAGACTCAGGCTCTGGAGCTGGAAAAAAACAGGCTGGGAAGGCAGCTCTTTATTGAAATGGCAATGGCCCAGCGGGTTCCGGAGATGAGAGAGCTGTATGACAGTGTGCGGCATATTGAACGGGAGATTGATTTTTTAAATTTAACCGCCGAGGATTTTCTGGAGCTGATCCAGGAGATTTCCAAAAATTCCAATGCCGAGCTGGTGGCTTTTTTCCCCAATGAGACCGCTGATCATCTGCGGTTAAATATAACCATGATTGGCAATTATGAAGATATATACCGCTTCCTTTCCGGTTTAAAGAGGCTGGCCAGCCAGATTGATGTTAATTATCTCAACATGCGGGTTGATGGTGAAAAGCTGAAAATGGATATGCGGCTGACCAGACAGAATCATGAGGGCTACAGATATGAGGAAGGTGGTGAACCACTGTGAAAAGCTATGTGATAATTCCCGTTATTTTTTTACTTGTTGGTCTGGGGGCTGTTACCGGCTATTATTATATGGGTATGAACCAGAGTCAGCCCACAGAGCCTGTGGAACTTGAAGAGGATCCTATTTCTGAAGAAGAACTGGAAAGGATTATCGGGGTTGATACGACCTATCTAACCGAGGCTGTGACTCCCAGTGTGAGAATTGCCACCCTGTATGATGAGCACCGCCGGCAGATGGGGCCTTTTACTGATTACCGGACTCCCGTGCCGGAGTTTGTTTCAGCACCACGGCAGACCACAGAAGCCCCGGAGAATGCCGGGGGACCTCCGAGCCCGGTTCCCGTAGAAGCTGTTGAACCCACCCCGGTGAGGCCTCCTTTTGTATTATCCGGTATTGTGGGCAACAGAAACACCAGGCTGGCTGTAATAGACAGCTCCCGGGATACCTATATCAGCCGGGAGAAGGACCGTATTGATGGTTATACAATCGAAAGAATAGAACAGGACAGGATATTTTTATCACGGGAGAACAGAATACATGAGCTGGTTATAGGGAGTGATACATTTGAAAATAATTAGAAACAGCTCCATAAATATGATAGTGGGTCTGCTGATAGTGGTGTTTTTGTTCCAGCCGGTTCTGGAGGCTTCTGTTTCAGATCCGATTAATATGAGCTTTAAAGAGGCTGATCTTAGAGATATCTTTCGCACTATTGCTGAACTTTCAGAAGTTAATCTGATCACCGATACGGAAATAAGGGATAGGATAACCATTAATCTTTCCGATATATCCTTTGAACAGGCCCTTGATGTTCTGACCAAATCCAGCCGGCTGGCCTACAAAAAAGACGGTAATGTGGTGGTTGTTTCCACCCCGGAGCGGCTGGAGGAAATCTACAACAGCCTTGCCCTGCAGGTGATGAAAATAGAATATGCGGCCCTGGATGATATAAAAACTATTATTAACGGCATTTACCCGGGCCTCAATATTCAGCTGGATAACAAGAACCGTCAGATTATACTGCAGGGGATGGAAACCAGAGTTAGTGAGGCCCGAAAGCTGGTTTCACTTATCGATATTCAGAGTGAAAGACATGATTATATGAGGATCATAAAACTAAATGATATCAAGCAGGAGCATGCCCTGGGGGCTCTGGATTCATTTTTTCCCGGGCTGCAGATGGTTCGGGTTGACAGCAGTATGGTGATTAGAGGGGCCCGGGATACAGTGGAGGAAGCTGTTCACCTGATGGCTGAACTGGATCTGCTGTTTGATGGAACCCGGCAGGTTGAAAAGCCTGATCTCCGGCGGGAGATTTCTTTTGTCAAACTGGAGTATTCCGATGTTCACAAGACAGCCGGATTAATTCGCAGTGTGTTTCCCGAAATTAATATTCAAGAAGATATACGCAACAGCCAGTTGATTCTGGTCGACAGCCGCGAAGAGACGAAAGAAGTGCTTAATTTTATTAAGAAAATTGATGTACCACTGCCCTCAGAAGAAAAAGCTGAAGAACAGGAAATTGAAATAACCACTGTGACCAGAATGATTGATCTGGAAAACATGATTGCCGGTGAGGAAATTGAAAAAGTAAATCTTCTTTATCCGGAGCTGCTGCTGGTTGTAATCCAGGACACTCTGGTAATAAATGGTGAACAGGAGCTAGTGAGCCAGGCTGCTGACTTTGTTCAGGAGATAAAAGAAAAGGCGGCCCTCAGGGCAGAACAAGAAGCGATACTGGCTGAAGAAGAGAGGCAGAAAGAGCTTGAGATGCTGGCTGACCTGGAAGCTCAGAGGGAAAAAGAAAGAGAGGCCGAACTCGCGGAAGCTGTTCTGGAGGAAAAACAGGTAAAAATTTATCAGATTGACCATGTAAATGCCGAAAATTTATACCAGATGATAACCAGTGTTCACAGGGATATTGACCTTACTCTGGATGGGGCTAATAACAGGCTAATTTTCAATGATACAGCCCGGAAAATAAAGGCAGCCGAACAGCTAATCCAGGAGCTCAATGTACCCCAGAAACAGGTTATAATTGAAGCCCGGATTGAAGAAATATCCCGGACCGACCTGAAAAGAATCGGGGTTGACCCCGATGATTTAAGTCAGATAAATTTCATTCAGGATGCCGGCAGCCTGATTTCAGGTGTAGAGCTAACCCTGCCCAGTTTTCTGAAAGTTCTCCGGGACCAGGGTAAAAGTCAGACTCTGGCCAGCCCCCGGCTGATGACCTTAAACGGTGAAGAGGCCAAACTGCTGATCGGGGACCAGGTTCCCATCCTCCTGGAGCGGGTGGAAGATGGTCAGGTAGTAACCAGTATCGAATATATTGAAGCAGGTATAACCCTTGAATTTATTCCCTGGGTAACTGATGAAGATGAGATAATTCTGGAAGTCGCCCCCAAGGTCAGTACCCTTGGCCAGTCCGCAGGGCCCGGAGGGCTACCCAGTGTAAATACAAGGGAAGCGGAAACAAAAATACGGCTGCAGGACGGCCAGATGATCGCTATTGGAGGTCTTATTCAGCAGGAAGAAATTGAGAATATTTCCCGGATTCCCCTGATTTCTGATATCCCAATTTTGGGACATCTATTTAAGTATCAGCGGCTGCAGAACAGAGAGACTGAACTGCTGATTCTGATCACCCCGACCGTGGTCAAAAAAGATATGCAGATTGAATCCCGACCCCGGGATTTAAGTGGTGAGGTGCAGATAGATGAGCTGGTTATTGATAGAAATGAGGCTTCAATAACCGACCTGGGAGCCGAAGATGGTATGGCCCTGTTTGCGGAGGAAAAACATGAACGGGATAATTACCGAAAAGCACAGGAGGTTGGTATTGTTCTGCTGCTGGCAGGTATAATATACAGCCTTATAAATTAAAAAAACCACAGGTGACCGGGAAAGATAACAATAGCGGCCGGGCACTTGTGGTTTTTTGACTTTTTGTATTAACTGAGAGTTTAACCGGTTTAACTTAGGCTTGAGCAGTGCTTTTTCACATTAATATATACTGTTTTTCTCCATAATTGTTAATAGGTTTAAGTATATGCTGCTGTCAGCTGAGATGAACACTTTGCTGTCCTTCATTTTATTCACTACAGGGGCCGGTACTCATTGACCAGTTCAAAAAGATTTCCGGAATAAATCCGGTGATTGTTTTCAATCCTCTGGATCACCTTTTCTACCTCCCGGAAAACGATACCGGACAGCAGTACCAGAATTTTATTCTCCCCCCACCGGGTAACAACATCATTCTGCCGTAAATTTTTCTTAAGTGTTTTTTGAAAGATATCGATTTCTGTGGTCAGGTCCTGCTCTGAAGTCTGATCTTTGTTGTGGGGAACAAAAGTGACCGACCACAGAATGTTATCCTGGCCGCTGCGCTGCTGTTTTAACTTTTCCAGGCGGTATATCTTGCCAAAGGTCTCAGGATCACAGAAAAAAACACCCTCTTTTTCTATCTGAAAGAGATATTCATCAAGGGTAATATCTTGATCATGGATTATTCTGCCTCCGGGGTCTATCTCCTGTATGCTTTTTGTGGATTCAAAAAGAGAGGATAGCCTGGAAGATGGTTCAATCCCCAGCTCCCGGTCAAAAAGGGAGACCACCTTTTTAAAATGGCTTCTGGCCTTTTCCTGTTTGTCCTGCTGCAGCAGGGTTTTGATATAATAATAGTGCAGATTTTCTTCATAGGATTCAAAATCCAGGGCAGTGTCACATACTTTTTCTATTTTTGAATAATCTTCTTTCTGGTCCAGAATAAAAATCATGTTCAGTACACTGTCCAGGAAAATTTTATGATAATGATCCCGGTTTAAAGAAAGCCAGTCTTCATAAACCAGGTTGGGCAGATAGGGGCCCTGATAGAGGCTCAGTACTTTTTCATATAAGCGCAAAGATTGAGCGGGATCGGTGCTGCTGTATTCATTGGCCTGCCGGGCAGAGGTGGTCAGGTCTTCTGTATCCAAAAAATATTTATCTGAGTTAAAATTAAATTTATAGCTGCCGGCGGAAAATAATATAAAATCTTCATTTAGACCATCATTTAAAATTTTCCGCAGCCGGTAGACCAGGTTTTGAAAGGTATGTTTGGGGTTTTTATAGTTGTGGTCGGGCCACAGGGTGCCCAGGATAACCTCCAGATTCTGGCTGTTCTCCCGGTGGGTTATCAAATATTTAAACAGCTTCCACAGCTTATAATAGCTGCCGGTAGTTTCAGAAATACACTCTCCATTTTTTATAACCTGAAAATCACCCAGGGTATAAATCTCCAGAGCTCGGTTATCAGTTCTGTTTTCGGGCATACCATCCCCCCCTTTTTTCCCCACCCTGTTTAAAAAATAATACAAAAGATATATAAGCTTCTAAAAATATATAATATAGCTGCCAGAGCTGCCGGTTTTCTGTCGGTAGTGTTTTTTAAAATAACAATAAATGCAAGAAAATTGCAATTTATTATAGTTTACAAAATATTTAATAAATTAAGCCTGTATATATAAATTCTATATAAAAAAGAAAAAACCTTCTATTTTATTATTTTTTTGTTTTTTTATTTGTTTTTTTTATATTTTATCCTTTGAGTACGGCCAGAGGTTTAAGCCGCAGCAGGGGGCGGGCCAGTTCTGTTTTCTGAAGAGATTCAATCACAGTATCAACATTTTTGTAGGCCAGTGGTGATTCATCCAGCAGACTGGAGTTTGAACCGGAAACCACCTTAATGCCCCGGATACTGTCCCTGTGCTGCTGGTCGGTAATTGTTCTTTTAGCCTCCCGGCGGCCCATTGTTCTTCCCGCTCCATGGGCCACAGATTCAAAGGAGAGGACGGTGGCCTCACTGTTCAGAGAGGTGACCAGAAAGCTTCCGGTCCCCATGGAACCGGGGATTAGAGCCAGCCCATTTTTGGCCAGACGGGTGGCTCCCTTGCGGTGGACCAGAACCTCCCGGGGGCTGCCGCTGATAACATGTGTTTCTTTTTTGGCTATATTGTGGGTCAAATCATAAACCAGGTTTAATCTGGCCTCCGGGAAAATACGCTGTACTGTCCGCCGGAGCTGTTCGGTAAGAAGCTGGCGGTTGGCGAAGGCAAAGTTCGCAGCACAGGCCATGGCCCGGAAGTAATTCTGGCCCTCCTTTGAGCTGAAAGGAAATGAGGCCAGGTTTTTGCCGGGCAGATCAAAAGCATAGCTTTGTATTTTATTTTTTGCCCGGTCAATATAATCCTGGGCTATCTGATGGCCAAAGCCCCGGGAGCCGGTGTGGATCATAAAAGCTGCATTGCCGGGATTTATGTCCTTTATATGTTCATTTTCAGAATCATATATCTGATCAATTTTCTGTATTTCGACAAAATGATTGCCACCTCCCAGAGTTCCCAGCTGAGTTTTCCCGCGGTCATAGGCTTTGGCTGAAACTTTACTGAAATCGGCTCCGGGAATATGTCCGTTTTCTTCACAGTTTTGGATGTCCTCCTCTGTACCGTAATTTAGTTCACTTACGGTATAGGGAAGTCCCTGTTCCACAATTTTTGAGAACTCCTTCCGGGAAAAACTTTGCCGGGATTCACTGCCCACCCCGGCAGGAATGTCCTGTTTCATAACCTGGCTTAGTTCTTCTGTTTTTTCTTTTATATGCTCCACTTCCAGATTGCTGGACAAAAGTCGGACCCCACAGTTAATATCAAAACCAACTGCCCCGGGAGAGATTACTCCTTTATCCACATCACAGACCATAACTCCCCCGATAGGCAGGCCATAACCCAGGTGTATGTCGGGCAGACCGACCACACCCAGTACCCCCGGAAGTTCCCGGGCATTAAACAGCTGCTGGAGAGAGTCCTGTTCAATTTCCCGATAGATGGTTTCACTGGCAAACAGCCGGACCTCACATTGACCGGGTTTTTCAGGTTCAAATTTATAATATTTCATATAAATCACTCCCTGGTTTTTATAGACAAGGCTGGATACTTATCAAAATGTTGTTCTCAAAAGTTCTTAAATATCTTCAGGTTCTTCAGAAACTTCTTTTTTGTCCTCAACTTTTTCTTTTATTTCCTGAGAAACTTGCCGGTCATAACCCCGGAGCATTAAGACTGAACAGGGAGCTTCTTCGGCAATGATGTCGGGGATAGAACCAAAAAGGAAATTTTTAAAGGTCCATTCATTGGAAGCCCCCATAATGATTAAGTCCTGCTGATTTTCTTTAGTATAATTTATTATCCCCTCCACAATTTTTTGAGTTTTAATAATTTTGATTTTCAGATTTACTTCCGGTAAGATAATGTCTTTGAGATCTGATCTTACTTTTTCAATTTCTTTTTCTTTATTTCCCCGGGGTCCAAGAACCCGAAGTATGGTCACTTTTTTATCTCCTTCATGACCCATTACTATTTTTTGGGCTAAGGCCACTCCAAGCCTGGAGTGGGGTCCTCCTCCAAAGGGAATTAATATTTTATTTAATTTATCCAGGCCTTTATTCTTTAAAACTCCCACTGAACATGGAACATGACGAACCAATCTTTTAACCATACTGCGATAAATATGACCAATACTCATAGATCCATGCCAGCCCAGAACCATGAAATCAATATCCTCACGTGCTGCTTCTTGATATATAGTATCATATTTTCGACGACCATATAAAATACGGGGGTTAATATTTACATTGTGTTTTTCTCCAAATTCAGCTGCCAGTTTCTGCATCTCTTTTCTAACTTTTAATTTTTTTTCCATTACTCTATGTTTAAGATCACCAACATCAAGAGGAGCCTGTTTTGGAACCTCAATTACATTAAGGGTACTAATTTTGCCTTCCAAAGGGCTGGACTCAACGATCGCTGTTGAAACTTTAAGTAGAGGTATTTCATGCTCCGGATTGGCCATGGGAGTTAAAACATGATAATTTTCCTTTTCCATAAATTCTTCCTCCATACTTTTTCCTTCAGAAATTTTCGAAACTGCGGGTGTTCCGGCAGTACCGTCTTTAACAGGAGCGGGGATAGAAAAGAAATTTTTACCTGTAAGTACTTCTTTCCAGCTGATATCTTTGGTAACAGCAGATATTTTATCACTTTTTCTTCCCCAGGCAAAATACCAGATAACACTTACCAAAATCAAGGCCAGAGTGCTTAATTGTCCCGCCAGCCCGGACATGATAAAAATGATAATACAGCAAATTAAACCAGTAATTTGTAATAGGGGACAGGCTGGTGACTGAAAAGAAGGTTTATAGTTTTCCGGAGGAGCCAGTCTCATGGCAATTACTACAATGTTTATTAGTCCATAGTTTAGTAAAGTTAGAATACCAGCTGTTTTAGAAAGTAATTCCAGATCAAAAAATATCAGCAGAGGTATCAGGATAGCTGTTAATAAGATAGATTTATATGGTGTATGATATTTTTCATGGATATCATTCAAACTACGGGGCAAAATTTCATCACGGCCCAGAGCAAAATTAATTCTAGTAGATGAAAGAATACTGGCATT
>PWDW01000188.1 GCA_003553225.1 Halanaerobiaceae bacterium | reverse complement strand
TTTTGATTTCTTCTACTTCCTTAAGCGAATATTCGACCACCCCCTTACCATTGACACCCCGCATTTCAATATAACTTATATCATGATCCTCCAGTACATCCATCTGAGTTCTGAGATCCATATCAATTTCATCAGCAAAAGCCGACAAAATAAATTCAGCCATTCTAATACCTCCTTTTTTTACATCAAGCTGTAATTTTTGGGCTTTTTTATCTTTACTTTATTATTTTAAATTTATTCTTTTATTATATAACCACTTAAAACAGCCCCGACCAACCCCATTATACCGGCAAACCAGAACCCGGCCGCAAGACCAGCCAGATCACTAATAAAACCAACTATGACCGGACCAATAAACATGCCAATTCCATATACAGCCTGGAAAAAACCCATAGCCGTGGCCCGCTGACTGTTTGCTATTTTTTTAATACTTAAGGACATCAGGAGTGGATAAACCAGTCCCCGGCTGAAACCGGCAATTATCTGACTCAAAAACAGAACAGTAAGGGTATTAATATACGGAGCTGCAATCGTGGTCAGGGCCAGAACAATAAATCCACCAATTATGGATTTTACCTCACCGAACCGATCTGTAAAAACAGTCCCCGCCAAAACCGCCGCCAGAATTGTCGGCAGATTGGCCAGAGTAGAAAGCATCCCCAGCTGTCCTTCAGATGCACCCAGATTCCGGGCTATGACCGGTATAAAACCAAAAATAGTAGCAAATGTAATAAACTGTACAATTACGGCCATAGAAGAAACAGCAATTAAATTTTTATCCTTTATCACCTGCAAAAGTTCCGGCAGTTCCAGGGGCTCACGGTCAAGATCCCTGTTTTTATCTATTTTTAAACTCAAAATAACCCCAATCAGTCCTCCGGCTGCCCCCAGAAAAAATGGGGCCCGGGCTCCAAAATACTGAGCTATTAAGCCTCCCAGAAGCATTGCTGCAACCTGTCCGGTTTTGGTGAAAGAATTAATCAGCCCGATGGAACGGGAGGTGTTTTCATTGTCAAAATAACTGGAAAACAGGATGGTATATGTTACCCAGGTCGCAGCTGCCATCCCGGACAGAGAACGTAAAAACAGAATAAGATAGGCATGTTCGGTAAAAGCCAGTCCCAGAGCACTTACTGTGCCCAGAATTACTCCCAGAATAACGAATATCTTGCGGCGATTTATTCTATCCGACAAAATACCCAGTGGTATTCTTAAAACCATCTGCACAAATCCATAGGAACCAATTATAATTCCGATAAGACCGTGAGAAATACCCCGGTTTTCCAGATAAGGAGAAAACGTGGGTATGTATGTGTATAACGAAAACCAGAAAAGACCGGTCACCAGACCAAAAATTATAACTCTTGATTTATGTTTTTCCATAACTGCACTCCAGAAGTAAATTGTTTTTTTATCTTTATACTAAATACTACATCTTTACACTGAATCTTTAAAATAAAGTTCATAGGGGTTTTTATAGGACAGTCTGTAAGCCAGATCAGAAGCAGCTTCAAAAGGAATCTGCCCCTTTTCCACCATTTCCCCCAGCACATTACAGGCTGTTCTCCTGAATACCTCTGTCCGGGAATCATAGGACATTAATTTGCGGGAATCAGTCACCATACCGGCATGATTGCTCAACAGATCAACGGTAGCCACAAATTTAAGCTGCTGTTCTATACCGTGATGACTGTCTATAAACCACCAGGGGGCTCCCAGAGATATATTGGGAAAGGCCCGGGCAATTGTGGCCGCTGCAGGGGCCAGGACAGGATCCAGATAATAAAGTACAACCGGAATACTGCCATCAAATTTATTGAAAAAATATCGCATATTGTCAACAATCTCCAGAGCATTGGTGGCCACATCCCCACCTGAATCAGGACCCAGCAGATCATAAAGATGGTCACGGTAATCCCGAACTGCTCCAATATGCAGCTGGGTTACCCAATCCGTTTTTTCATTTAATTCTCCAAAAAACATCATCATATATGATTTAAAATCGGAAATTTCTTTATCAGAAAGCTCTTTTTTGTTTCTTCGGCTGTTAAATATTTCAGAAACTCTATCCCGGGAAACCGGATAAACACTCGGTTCTTTAACCCCATGGTCACTGGCGGTACAGCCCATCTCATCGAAAAAATCATGTGATTTTTCCAGTATATTTTTAAACTGATTAAAGTTAGTTATCTCCTCATCATAGGCTGCGCCCAGCTTATCCACGAAATCATTCCAATCTATATGACCAATATTCATGGCCCTATCCGGACGCCAGGTGGGAAGTATTTTTATTTCAGACAGTTCCTGCTGTGCCTTTTTGTGAAAGGTTAAAAGTGAATCTGGATTGTCGGTAGTACACATTACTTCTACCTTCATCTCCTGGAGAAGATTTTGAGGTGTCATTTTTTCTGACTGCAGTAATTTTTGTGTTTTTCCCCAGATGTATTCGGCGGTCTGTTCTGAAATTTCTTTTTCAATTCCAAATCTCCGCTTTAAATCCAGATGAATCCATTCAAAGGTCGGATTGCCGGCCAGCTCAGGAAATATTTTGGCCAAAGAAAGCCACTTTTCCCGGTTGGAAGCTGATCCGGTAATCTTTTCTTCCTTAATCCCTCTTCTGCGCATCATCTCCCACACATAATGGTCGGTTGCCCCTTCCACTTCCCAGATATCACTCCAGCCCTCATTGAGAATTATTTCCTCAACATCTCCATGATTATGGGCATCCAGAATAGGCAAATTTTCAACCTGTGAATATAAATTTTTTGCCGTATCAGTCTCCAGTAAATAATTTTCGTCCAGAAATCCCATTTCTAAGACCTCCCTTTTCCATACTAGATTTTATTTTTAATGATTTTGTTTGATAGTTGATTGTCTTTTTACCAGGGCAACATCAAATTCAACAGCCCCACCTTTTTTTTCCTTACTGTTACCGGTCATCCTTTGGAGCAGAAGTTTTCCGGCCTGTTGACCAATTTTGGTTATGGGGCGGCTTATACTGGTCAGCGGGGGGTTGGTATAACCGGCCAAACTTATGTCATCAAAACCAACCAGTCCCACCCGGTGAGGACAGCTGAACTTATGTTCATTTAAATACTTTAATACACCAAAGGCCATGGCATCATTGGCAGAAAAGATTCCGATAGATGTAAAATTATTTGGTGGAGTAAAGAAATCCTCCGCGGCTTCATAACCGGCCTGTTCCACATAATGCCCGGGAATAAAGTCTACCTTATTTAAAGGGAAATTTCTATTTTCAACAGCCTGGGTAAAACCTTTTTTTCTGTCCTCAGAAGAAGCAATACCATCCGGTCCGGTTATATGTACCAGCTGTTTATAACCCATATCTATTAAATGCTCGGCGGCCAGATATCCACCCCTAACATCATCTATTCTAATTCGATCTATACCCTCCCCCTTTATATTCCTGTCCAGCAGAACAACCGGAAGATCGGAAGCTATTTTTTTAATCTCCTCTTCCTGCAGGATGGTGGAGGCCAGAATAAATCCATCTACCTGTTTTTGGAGAAAATAATTGAGATAATTTTTTTCTTTTTCTTTGTTCCAGTCCGTATTACCAATTACAGTAAAATAGCCCTCTTTATTTAGTACATCCTCCATACTGCGCACCAGAATGGAATAAAAATCATTGGCAATATCTGAAATAAGAATGCCCACAGAATATGTACTCCTGGTAACAAGGCCCCGGGCCAGAGCATTGGGTATATAATCAAGCTCATCTACGGCCTTAGAAACCTGCTTTTTTTTCTCATCAGACACATTGGGGTGCCCATTTAACACCCGCGAAACTGTGGAAATAGAAACATCTGCTTTTTCAGCCACATCTTTTATAGATACCATAACAGCACCTCGAAAAAATTCAGAACATTAATTTTTCATAATAGCAAATAGTCATACAATTTTTTATTACAAATTTTTTTAAATAATAATCCTTACAGAACAGGCAGTCATCAGGCAGTCATTTTTTACACTCATCTTTTGGACATATACTCATCCTGAAGAACTGAAAAATTCGCTGCCTGTTAACCATTATTAATTTAACCAAAATCAACTTATATTCCATTGAACAGTCAAAATTGCCGCTCGAAAGTTTAGGCTGGTTTAAAGTTTAGTTTTTTAGCAATATATTTTTTAGCAATTTATTAGAAAAACAAAAACATAGTAATATGAGAACATATCATCAGTTTAATTTTTAATTTATGTAAATTCAGAGCTAACTACCTTGAATATATATTATTTGGGCCATTTAGTTTATATTATTATATAGAATTATATGATTTAATTCAGAATTTGATATACTGAATAATAGTTTAATTCCTGGACCGTAAATTAAGATTAATTACATAAAAAAATAGTGTGTTTTTTGGTTCCTGATAAAGAATATATATTGATATTTTTATTAATTTAATTTCATATATATTATTTTCGGCAGTTAGCTCTGAAAAAGATTGAAAACCTTTTCAATCCATATATACAATATCATAACCTTTAAAAAAAATCAAAAATATATCTTAGAAAATCAGAAATTATTACCCAAAAAATCTTATTGCAGCAAAAAGGTCTACCTGCCTGTTCCTGAAGGTGATCAGTGCTGATCTAAAATCTATTTTAAATCCTCAGGAATTACTTCATTACTAAGCATATCATCATAACTTTGTCTTTTAACAATCTCTCGGGCCTGACCGTTCTTAACCAGAATCACGGCAATATGAGGTATCTTATTGTAGTTGCTGGACATGGGAAATGTATAGGCTCCGGTAGAAGGTACAGCAATAATATCCCCCGGATCAACTTCAGGAAAATCAATTTCATCAATCAAAATATCACCGGTTTCACAGCATTTACCGGCCAAAGAAATTTTCTGCTGTAAAGGTGAGAAACACTTTTCGGCGGCAAAAGCAGTATATCGAGCATCATAAAGGGCAGGTCTTATGTTATCAGTCATACCACCATCAACAGCAACATAGTTTTTGCCATCCGGATTCTTTTTTATGCTCCCGGCCCTATATAATGTAGTTCCGGCATTACCGACAATTGAACGACCCGGTTCCAGAATTAACTCCGGAGGGCTATAATCCCATTTTTTACACATTTCAGTTACTTTGGCAGCAATTTTTTCAACAAATTTTGCAATATCAGGAGCTTCTTCACTTTCCAGGTGGGCTATCGCAAGTCCACCACCTAAATTTAATTCTTTAATAATAACTCCGTTCTTACTATTCAGCTTTCCGGCAAATTCCATTAAAATTGCAATTAATTTTTCGTATGATTCCAGATTGAAAATCTGAGACCCGATATGAGCATGCAGTCCCCTGAACACTATATTTTTGCTTTTGGTAATTTTTTTAATTAGTTTTAGGGCCCGGTCATCTTTAAGGGGTATCCCGAACTTAGAATCAAGCTGTCCGGTCTGAATGTAATCATGTGTATGGGCCTGGATACCCGGAGTAATCCTGACCAGGGCCCGCACTTTTTTATCCAAAGTACAGGCCAGTTCAGCCAACCGTTCGGCCTCCTGAAAATTATCGATAACAAAACGACCAATATCATTGTTTAAACCTCTTTTGATTTCAGAATTAAGTTTGTTATTGCCGTGGAAAAAAATCTTTTCGGGGGGGAAACCAGCCTGAAGGGCGGTATATAATTCTCCTCCCGAAACAACATCCAGAAAACCACCTTCTGCTGCTATAATTTTACAGATTGCTTTATTCAGCAGGGCTTTCCCGGCATAGGCAACTTTAGAATCAGGATATATTTTTGAAAGGGATTTAATATATTCCCTTATATTCTCCCTGATCTTATCCTCATCCATCACCAGAAGGGGAGTACCAAAACTTGAGACCAGTTCTCTAACATCCTGGCCTCCGATACTCAGCATTCCTTTTTCATCAATTTCCATTGTTCCTTCCAGATGAACATTTTTGGTATGGGCTTTTTGGGTCACTAGTTGACTCCCCCAGTCTTTTAGATATTTATTTTTTAAATCAGCAAAAATAATGGATCCCGGTTTTTTTAATTATACCGACAAAGAATTACAACGTCAAGACAATATCAGCCTCTATATTCTGTTCTGTGCTATCAGGAGAAGATTATACCCGTATACATTGCCCACCCAATCATTAAATTTCCACTTAATAATTTAAATCGGGATCAAAAAAATATTCTTATTAATCTGTACAATACATTTAACAGCAGGCTCATCAGGATCATTGTTGTGAATGGTAAATACACAGTATAATTTTTTCCTTCTATTCTGATATCCCCCGGTAAATTTCCCAACCAGTGAAATACAGACCCACCCCAGTAAAGAAAAAGACCGGCCAGCAGCATAATTATCCCCATTATGATCAGGATATAAGCAGTTTCTTTCATAGTGGACTTTACTCCCCTTTTATCTGCATAAATTCACGGGCCGTGTCCGTTGTTCGGGCCGCAATCTGTTCAGTCGTAACCCCCTTGATCTCAGCTAGTTTTTCCGCAACCTGGCGTACATAAGCCGGTTCATTCCTCTGACCCCGATAGGGTGTGGGGGTTAAATAGGGGCAATCAGTCTCAATTAAAAGCCTGTCCAGAGGTACCCGGGAAATTGTTTCCCTTAACTTATGAGCATTATTGAAAGTAATTATCCCATTGACAGCAATATAAAAATTAAGATCAAGAGCCTGCTCTGCCATATTAATATCCCCGGCAAAACAGTGCATTATCCCCCCATTATCGGGGGCGGCATGCTGTTTTAATATCTCCATTGTTTCCTGAGGTGCCTCCCGTGAATGGATCACAACCGGCAGCTGTACTTCTTTTGCCAGTTCCAGCAGTTCTATAAACATTTCCCTCTGCTGCTGGTGGGGAGAATTATCATAATAATAATCCAGGCCTATCTCCCCAATAGCTTTCACCCGGTCAGCTTTAGATAGATCATAAAGAATTTCAGATGCTTTATGGAAATCTATATCTCCTGCATTATGAGGATGAACACCCACTGTGGTATACATAAAATCATCGAAATGCTGACTGAGCATAAGTGATTTCCGGCTGGAACTTAAGCAGGTACCGATATTCAATACAGCAGCTATATCTGAGTTTTGAGCTCTGTTGATGACTTCTTTTCTATCTTCATCAAATTGAGAAAAATCCAGATGAGTATGGGTATCGATTAACTGCATTTATTATCACCTCATTTAGTATATTATATTTTATCAGGAAATAAAATCAAGTTTCTCCAGCACCAGAAGAAGTATTCTTCTTCTATCAACAATAATGCGGCCTTCTGCGGTCATTCCTGTCTTGATTTCTTGTCTATCTCCTCGCTTATTGGTGAGGGCAATTTCCTCAACATCGGCCACAGCCCTGTAAGAAAGTTCAGTCTGCTTTTTCCCTGGTTCATATAAAGCAGTTCTACCGGCTATATCATCTCCCACACTCATAATCTGTCCCTCTGAAACCCCATACTCTCTGTGAGGAAGGGCCTCAAAACGATATCTAACCTTCTGTCCTTCCTCTATTTTTCCAATATCTTCATTGTTCACCACCAGCTCTATTTTATAGGCTGACTTTTCCCGGGGTATTATTTTAACAGTCTCGGTCCCGGCAGTAATATATTCCCCCCGGTTAAAATCCTGAATAATATTTACAGTACCCGATATAGGAGCCTGAACGGTGGATAACTTTATCTCATCCCGGACTTCTTTCTTCCTGTGCCTGTATTCAGCAAGTTCTTTTGTCTTTCTGTTAATCTGATCTTTGAGTTCGGCCAGCTTTTGTCGTTTAAAATTTGTTCTCTCCAGCTCTCTCAGGTCCCGCTCAAGCTTTAATTCCTGCAGACGTCTTTCTGTAGTGGCTGCTTCACTTAAAAGCTTCTCCTGATGATAATCATGATCTGCCTTCTGGTATTTTATATCAAGTTTCTTTTTCTGATTTTGATAAACCAGGAAACGCTTTTCATAACCTGTATTATTTTGGATTTCATTCCCAACAAATAAATTTTCTTCCCCGATAATGCTTTTTTTAAATAATAAAAGGTTTTTATGTTCCTTTTTTATCTTTTTTATTCTGGCTTCAAGATATTTTTTTTCTTCAATTAAATTACCGGTATTAACTTTAAATAATTCATCACCCGGCTCTACCTGCTGGCCGGAAAAATAATTGATTTTTTCTAACAGTCCGGAGCGGGGACTGCAGACTACACTTATTGTCTTTTGGGGACGAACAATACCCCTGGTCCTGACTATTATATCTATCCTGCCCCACCACATCCAGCATAAAGCGGCTGCAATTAACAGTAATAAAAATATAATGAACAAAGAAATAAAACCGGGAGCCTGTGTGGACAGCATTGACCGGCAGTAAGACAGATCCCTGACAGATACTGTTTTGTGTCTCAAGTCATACCACCCTCATTTTGCTGATTTTCAGCTAAATCCTGCTTTTTCTGATTTCGATAATTAAAATACCTTCCCTCTTTTTTAAGTAATTGATCCGGAGTGCCTTTTTTTAGGATTTCACCTTTTTTAAATACAATAATTCTGTCACATTCTTTGATTGTGCTTAATCTATGGGCGGTTATTATTGTGGTCACCCTGTGGGTAACCTCCTTTATTGCTTCATGGATATCCAGTTCAGTATCCCGGTCCAGATTACTGGTGGCTTCATCAAGGATAAATATACCTGGCTCTTTAAGGAAAGCCCGGGCCAGAGCAATACGCTGTTTTTGGCCTCCGGACAGATTTGAACCTCTTTCTCCGACCCGGGTATTATATCTGAGGGGAAGATTGTTAATAAATTTATGAGCCTGAGCTTTTTGGGCTGCCCTGATTATGTCCTCTTTTGAGCAGTCCTGATTTCCAAAGGCAATATTATCCAGCACAGTACCGCTGAACAGAAATATGTCCTGAGGTACATAACCAATATTACTCCGCAGACTTTCACAGCTTAAATCCCGGATATTATAATTATCATAAGTAATTTTACCTTTTTGTGGTAAATAAAATTTTAGAAGCAGTTTGATTAGAGTCGTTTTTCCGGAACCACTCTCCCCCATAAAGGCTACTTTTTCTCCCCGGTCCACCGACAGGTTAATCCCTTTCAAAATTTTTTCCCGGTGGTTATATTGAAACTCAAGATTCTCAATCCTGATTATACCTTCCAGCCGGGAGCAGTTTATCTTATCCTCTTCATTCTCCTTTTCTATTTTTAAATCCATTATTTCTCCCAGTCTGTCTGAGGCGGCATAGGCTTCCTGTATTTTAGGCTGGAGATTTATTAAATTCTGCAGGGGATCATAAAAATAAGCCAGAAGGGCATTATAGGTGATCAACTGGCCCATACTAATACTACCTCTAATGACATATATTCCTCCCACCCACAAAATAAGCACCTCACTAACCGCGGTAAGAACTTTTCGCAGAGAAACCTGTATGTTCTGCATCCAGGTGGCTTTAAAAATTGCTTTAATGAACCCAACAAAACGGGTTTCTGTCTCCTTTCGAGCTTCTCTCTGACCATTAAAAGCTTTAACCGTGGCCGCACCGGAAAACGACTCCACAAGATAGGACTGCATCTCAGCCGACTGCTCCATTTCTTTTCTGTGTATTTTGCGGAATGGTTGGTTAAAACCCCAGACCACGGCCCCATGAAATGGAATAACAGCTAAAGTCACCCAGAAAAGTGGTGCACTCTGCAGATATAATACAGCACCCCCTCCTATAACCATCAGGGTATCAATCATAACCGATATGGCAGCACCCGAGATAGCCTCCCTGATTTTAGAGGTATCCCGCAGCCGGGAAATAATGGACCCCACTTTTCGGGAATCAAAAAAATTCATCGGCAGTTCAATAACATGCCGGTAATAATTCAGTATGAGTGAAATATCAATTTTCTGACTCAAATACAGCAGTAAATGCTGTCTGAAGGCATTCATGATCACTCTAAACAGGGTCAAAATAATCATACCTGTAGATACAATATGCAGGGTCTGCACCAGCCCCTCAACCAGAACCGTATCAATTAAATACTTGAAATAAAAAGCCCCCAGAATACCCAGAATTGTATACAGCATTGAAGCTAAAAAAATCTCAAACACCAGTTTTTTGTGGGGAGCAATTAATTTTAAAAAGCGGGTCAAAAGGCCGGTTTTTCTAAAACCGGCCTTTATCTTATTCCCGGGCTCAATTAGAATTAAAACCCCGGTCCACTGTTCTTTAAATTCCTGAAGACTATATTTTACTATACCCCGGGCCGGATCAGCAATAATCATTTTTTTTTCACAAATCTGATGGAGTACAACATAATGCTGTAAATTGTCAATCACCATATGGGCCACAACCGGCAGGGTAATCTCTTCCAGATCCTCAGGTTCTCCTTTCACCCCCCGGGCAATAAATCCCAGCTGTTCTGCCGCTTTTACCAGACCTAAAGCACTGGTACCCCGGCGATCGGTACCCGCAATCTTTCTGATTCTGGTCACCGGCAGATCCAGCCCATAATGTTTGATAATCGTTGCTATACAGGCCGCCCCACAGTCCGTCTCGTCAAACTGCCGGACACAGTAATACCTGTTAAATAGCTTTTTAAATTCAGCCCAAATCCTGCTAAACATTTACTTTCACTCTCCACATCTCAGCCACATACCCGCCAGTAAAATTTTTCAGCTCCATCTTTAATCCTTGAATTTGCCGGTGTGCGCAGCAAAATCATAACTGCCACCAGAAAATCATGACCGGATAAAAGCCAGTTAATCTGGACAAAATAGATCAGATAATTGTTTTCCAGACCCAGCCCTAAAATCAGGATAAAGGGAAGTACGGTGAGCAGAAGAATCGGGCTTAATAGGCTTAAAAGAAAGCGTATTTTGGAAACACTCCCTTTATAGTGTACATAGAATGATAATTTTTTTGGTAAAACCCCGAAAACAATATTCTCCGACCCGGGCCGGTCGGGAAAAAACAGGGCATGAGAAATTTCATGGAGGGGAATATTAAGCAGAACAACCACCAGATATTTCAACTCCCGGCTGAAGTTTATTTCATATAGGTTCAGTAAATATGTAAAAAGTGGATACAGAGCAAAAACAATACAGAGTGAAAAAAAATATTCCCCGGTGGGCATTTTTAACGTATTCCAGTCTTTTGAAACAGACGTTCTTTCAATTTTCTTTTTATTAAAAATCAATATTTTTATCTCCCTTTTTT
>PWDW01000178.1 GCA_003553225.1 Halanaerobiaceae bacterium | reverse complement strand
GACGAATAACGAAATTTCTGTTTGAACGAAGTGAGTTAAATTTAGTTTCTTCTTGACCGAAAGAGAAGATGGGAATTAGTCCTTTTCGTGAATGAAGCAATAGCAACATATATCAATATTTTTTACCAACGGAAGTGGAGATGATCCCATAAAATTGATTTTTTGCAGTACAGCCATAAATTAAAACTTAACTGCTGATAACTCAATCTCATATTTAACAGAAAAATTATTGCTTATCAGCAATATTTAAAAAGTTGGCCAGCAGTTTTTTGCCCGGTTTGGTTAAAATTGATTCCGGATGAAACTGAACACCATAAACCGGATATTCTCGGTGACCCACGGCCATAACCTCTCCTTTTGCAGTTCGGGCTATAATTTTCAAGCTGGACGGGATACTGCTTTTTTTGATGATTAGTGAGTGATAACGAGCAGCACTGAAAGGATTGCTTAACCCCTTGAATAATATCTTTTCATCTTCATTGTAAAAAATATCGGCCGGTTTTCCATGATATACCTGACCAGCACGGATAATTTCTCCTCCCAGGGCCTGTCCTATACATTGATGTCCCAGACAAACCCCAAGTACCGGATATACACCACAAAATTTTTCAATAATTTCCAGTGATATTCCGGCTGTCTCCGGTCTGCCCGGACCGGGAGAAATAATTATATGCCCGGGATTTATTTTTTTTATCTTTTCAATATTTATTTCATCATTGCGAACAACTCTAATGGACAGCTGTTTATCTATTTCACCCAGAGATTGCACCAGATTATAGGTAAATGAATCATAATTATCAATTATTAAGACCATAGGGGGCCTCCTTTCTGGTGATTTCCAGCGCTTCAAAAAGAGCCCGGGCCTTGTTTAAGGTCTCCTGATATTCCCGTTCTGGTGTTGAATCAGCCACCATTCCGGCTCCCACCTGGGTGGAAAGTATTCCTTTCCTGTACTCAAAAGATCGGATGGTAATACAGGTATCAAGATTACCCCTAAAATCAACATAACCCACAGCCCCGGCATATACCCCCCGTGATTCTTTTTCCAGGTTATCAATCAATTCCATTGCTCTTATTTTTGGTGCTCCGGACACAGTGCCGGCCGGGAATACAGCCTTCAGGACATCAAGACTGGTGAAATCATCCTTTTTTTGGCCTTCTACCTGAGATACCAGATGCATAACCCGGGAATAATATTCAATCCCCATCAGCTCCTGAACCTGAACGGTTCCATACTTACATACTTTTCCCAGATCATTACGTCCCAGATCAACCAGCATTAAATGTTCAGCTTTTTCTTTTTCATCATTTTTAAGTTCATCCTCTAAAATTTTATCTTCCTGATTATTATCCCCACGCCTTCTTGTACCGGCCAGAGGACGGGTGATGACCCGGTCCTCTTTTACCTGTACGAGAATCTCAGGTGAAGACCCAATCAATTTAATCTCAGGATAGTTTAAATAAAACATATAGGGAGAAGGATTACTGACCCTGAGGGCCCGGTATACCGAAAATGGAAGCTGGTCTGTAGGTACAGAAAACTTCTGAGACAGCACAACCTGGAATACTTCACCCTGTTTAATATAATTTTTGGCCTCCCGAACCATGTTTTCAAACTCATCTTTTTGGGTATTAGAACAGAGCTGTTCAGTCCTGGTTTTTCTGACCTGTGAGAAAAAATAATTATTCTGCCGGGGGGTGCTTATTTGATTTACAATCTTTTTAATTCTTTTTTTGCTATTTTGGAATAACTCATTTTTCTCAGTATCGTTTAAATTGGGTTCCAGAAAAATATTATCTATAATTTTTACTTTTTTTGTTAAATGGTCATAGGCGGCTACCAGCCTGGAGACAACCAGCAGGGCAGAGGGAACAGAGCTCTTCATCAAACTGCGATCTTTTGCCCTATGAAATAAATTCTCCCATTCGGCCACCATCTCATAACCAAAATAACCCACCAGACCTCCAGAAAAAGGAGGTAAATCATCCATCTGATATACATCATATTTATTTAAAAATTCATTAAGATACTCAATTAATGATTTAGACTGTACCTCCTCAATAATATTATCCCGGCTGTCAGCAATAATTATTTTTTCTTTTCTTTTTTTAATTATTTTTTCCGGTCTAAGCCCAATAAAAGAATACCGACCAACATTCACTCTTTTACCACTGCTGGCACTTTCCAGAAGATAAGAGTAATCATTTTCTTCTGCCAGCTGCTGATACAGGGAAACAGGGGTCCTGGTATCCGCAATAATCTCTTCTTTAATTGGAATCATATTATACTGTTTGCTCAGTTCATTAAACTCGGCAAATGTTTTAATATTAATCTCCTCCTCCAGAAGGAGAGCCAATAAAAAAACCGGGGCTCAAAGAGAGCCCCGGTTCTGATATCATTATTTCGAGTCTGTTATTTTTAACAAATAGATAAATGTTTTTCACCACATGTTCTTTCTGGAACAATATATTCCTAAAAATTACTGGTATAATAAAAAAACAGACTTATAAAAAAGTCCGGTGGTGAAAACATTTGCTCGGCTCTGCTCAATCTAAACTCCAGACTCTACTCTACTGGGCTCATCTCTTCTAATCTATTTTAATTCTATTTTAAAGAATTATACTATATAAATTAAAAACTGTCAAGAAAAATAAAAATTTAATGGCTCATATTAATTTCCTTGGTGTTTTCGGTGCTCCAGAAACATCTTATATCTGTTCGAATAGCACTGCATTTAAACTCCCGGGATTTCTCCTAAACTTTCTTTCTTTATTTTTTAAAGGAAAATCTGTTAAAAATAACTGTAAGAAATTACTTTTATGTCGTAGATAATGAGCACCAACAATATATTTAAAAAGAGCTAATTAATTTATTAATTCAGCTAATACTTCCTCAAATTCCGGAAAAGACGTATTAATACACTCACAGTTAGTGATGGTCATTTTCTTTTTCCGGCAGAGACCGGCCACCGCTAAAGACATGGCTACACGATGATCACCATAACTGCGGAATAAATCTCCTTTTTGTAGATCAGATGGGCCTTCAATAATCATTCCATCTTCATATTCAGCAATACTAACTCCCATTTTGGACAGTTCATTGACCATAGCCTCAATCCGGTCGGTTTCTTTAACTCTTAATTCCTCAGCATCCCGAATTAATGTTCTCCCCTCGGCTCGTGCAGCCAGAACAGCAATAACAGGAATTTCATCAATTAAACGGGGTATAATATCACCTCTGATTTCAATTCCACTTAAAGAACTGCTTTTGACCTGAAGATCACCCACAGGCTCACCGGCAGTTTTTCTTTTATTGAGAATATCAATACTCCCCCCCATTTTGTCAATCACTTCCAGAAATCCACTGCGGGTGGGATTGAGCCCAACATTTTTCAAAATGATACTGCTGTTTTCAGTAATAAGTGCAGCCGCAATAAAAAAAGCAGCTGAGGATATATCCCCCGGTATTTTAATATCCAGGGGGGTTAATTTATACCGGCCTCCGGGAAGAGAAATTGTTAGTTTTTCTTTATCCAGAGGGACTCCGGAGTTTTTCAGCATTCTTTCTGTATGGTCACGTGAAAAACCAGGTTCTGTAATTGTTAGCGGTTCTCCGGAAGCCAGGCCGGCCATAATGAGAGAAGATTTAACCTGAGCACTGGCTACAGGCAGTTCATAATTCAGAGGTGCCAGCTTTTGTCCTCTAACACTCAGGGGGGCCATACCTCCCCGTCGGGACCATATTTGAGCTCCCATCTGCTCTAAAGGACTAATTATTCGCTCCATGGGACGCTGACAGAGTGATTTATCACCGGTGAGAACAGAATAAAAGGATTGAGCTGACAGCAGACCGGTCAAAATCCTCATTCCGGTACCTGAATTTCCACAGTCCAGAACCGACTGCGGTTCCTGAAGACCATCAAGACCACTTCCGGAAACAGTATAAACTCCTTTTTTTTGTTTATTAATTTTAATACCCAGCTGACGGAATATTTCAACCGTGTGCAGACAGTCTTCACTTTCTAAAAAACCTCTAATCCGGCTTTGCCCCCGGGCCAGTGAACTTAAAATTACAGCCCTGTGAGAAATAGATTTATCACCGGGAACCTTGATTTCTCCTGAAAGGTTATTTTGTCTGCTAATTTCAATTTTCATCAGCAATCTCCTTTTCAATATCACTTCTTTTTTTACCGGCTAAATTCATAATTTCTCTTATTTTTTGCTGTTTATTATCAGAGATAAAGGATTGACAGTTTTCCATAATTTTAATATAATCATCAATTTTTTTAATAATATTTTCCCGATTGGTAAAAAATATATCCAGCCACATTTCAGGACTGCTGGCTCCAATCCTCGTAAAATCAAGAAATCCCGTTCCCACTCCATCAGTTAAGGATCCCTGGGGAGATGAATTTTCCTGCTCTATGTATTGAACTAACAAGGAAAAAGCAGCCAGATGAGGCAGGTGACTGGTAAGGGCAACCATGTGGTCATGTTCTTTGGGTGTATAATAACTGATACTGCAGCCCAGAGAGGTCAATAATGATGTTAATTTATTCACCTCCGGTGATAAAAACATTTCATTCAAGGAAGTTTCTTCTGCTTTTGACTCCTTTTTACTTCCAGCAGCAGAATTATTATCCTCCTGATTTTTTTGAATATCAGCTGTAATTATATAATTTTTATTCTTAAAAAGATCAGCCCGGGCAAACCGGGGACCACTTTTTTCACCACCGGCCAGTGGATGACCACCCACAAATTTTATATTCGGGAACTCTTTTTCCACTGTTTTGCAGATATACTCTTTGGTGCTGCCCATATCGGTTACCACAGTATGCTTTTTGTTTATGTTTTGCGAAATAGATTTTAGAGCCTTAACCGTCGATTTTACAGGTACTGCCAGAAAAATATAATCCAGCTGATGGACTTTACTTGTGGTTAATCTCTGCTCTATAATACCACTTGATAGGGCATAACTTTCATTTTCATCATCCACATCTCTACCAAGTCTTTCTATCTCCGGCAGGTATTTCTTCAGGGCCAGACCCAGAGATCCCCCCATCAGGCCCAGACCGATAATACCTACTTTGGCCGTCATTATATTTCCCGCCCGGCTGCATCAGCAAATACTTTAATATCCTCCATTAATTGATTAAATTTTTCAAAATCCAAAGACTGCTGTCCATCACTGAGTGCTTTTTGAGGTTCAGGATGTACTTCAATCATCAGACCATCAGCACCCATAGCTACAGCACCCCTGGCGGCAGGATTTACCAGCTCCCAGTCCCCGGTACCATGACTGGGGTCAATAATAATTGGTAAATGACTTAATTTTTCTGTAATTGGTATACTGAGCAGATCCAGTGTATTACGGGTATATTCTTCAAAAGTTCTAATTCCCCTTTCACACAGGATAACATCATGATTTCCTTCGGCCATTATATATTCAGCAGCCATTAAAAATTCTTTATAGGTGGCATTCATACCCCTCTTGAGCATAGCCGGGGTCTCAGTTTTACCAATCTCTTTGAGTAAATAAAAATTCTGCATGTTTCTTGCTCCAATCTGCAGTATATCAGCATATTCTGCCACCAGTTCTACATCCCGGGGATCCATTACTTCGGTTATTATTTTCAGTCCTGTCTCCTCAGAAGCAGTTTTAAGTAATTTAAGTCCTTTTTCCAGAAGACCCTGAAAACTATAAGGAGAGGTGCGTGGTTTAAAAGCTCCACCCCTCAGGATCTGTCCTCCAGCTTTTTTGACAGCCCGGGCAGTATTAACAATCTGTTTTTCACTTTCAACAGAACAGGGGCCCCCAATAACGGCCAGCTTTTTACCACCTATTTTCACATCTCCCACTTCTACAATCGTATCTTCTTTTTTGAACGATCTGCCCACCAGTTTGTAAGGCTCCTGAATAGGAACCAGACGGTCAATTTCAGAATAAGCACCCAGAGACTGAGCAACTTCTTCACGATTAAGATCTTTATTTAGATCACCAATTATTCCAATAATTGTCTTTTTTTCACCCCGGGATACATGAGGGGTATATCCCATTTCTTCTATACGGTCAGTAATCTTTTTAATATCCTGATCATCTGAACCGTCTTTCATGACAACAATCATAATTAGCCTCCTTGTTATAGATGATTTGACATTTCCTGTTCTGGATTATTCAACAAGATCAGGCCTCAATTTTTTTGCTTTCCGCAGATAAACATGCTCAATATCACGGTGGCTGCAGTCTCTTTCAATATATACCATAATCCTCAGACATCTGGCCAGAGACTCCTGAACTTTCATTTCCTGATAACACATCAGGGGAATATAGTCCAGCCCCATTTGTCTTGCTCCGACTGCCGGGTAGGCCCTATCAAGGTCTACGGTACATGTGAAAATAATGCTCACTATTTCTTTTTGGGAGACATTATTGGCCTGAAATATTTCTTTTAATAAAATTTGTGCCGAATCAATAATCTGCTGTCTGCTGTTTTTCCCAACTGTAATGGCCCCTCTAATACCCTTCATCAATACAACCTCCAGCCTAAATTATAAAATACAGGTATATAAAGTATAAGATATTATTTCAAAAATAGCAAATATAATTATAATATATCTTTTTAAAGAAAATTCAGTTCTTTAAGAGCAGCACCTGCTGCCTTCTGCTGTGCTTCTTTTTTGCTGTCTGCCTGACCCTGACCCAGACATCTGCCCTCCACATATACCTCAATCAGAAAAGTTTTATTGTGGTCCGGACCCAGCTCAGAAACAACTCTGTATTCCGGGTGACTGTCTTTTTCCTGCTGGATATATTCCTGAAGCAGGGTTTTGAAATCACGATCAAAATCACCATCTAACACTTCAGCAAGCTCCTTCTGGAACAGTTCCTGGATTAATTGTTGGATTATTTCATAATTTTGGTCCAGATAAAGAGCGCCAATAAAAGCCTCCATGGTGTCTGCCAGTATAGATTTTCGGGCTCGACCCCCGGTTTTTTCTTCCCCTTTTCCCAGCAGCAGGAAATCTCCCAGATTAAGGCTTTTAGCCCGCTGAGCTAAGGTTGGTTCACTCACTATATAGGCTCTCATTTTAGCCAGCTCACCTTCATCTTTGCCCGGAAAGTGTTGGAAAAGATAGCTGCTGATGGCCAGATCAAGAACAGCATCTCCCAGAAATTCCAGGCGCTCATTATCATCGGGTGTATCTTCATTTTCATTGGCATAAGATTTGTGAACAAAGGCTCTGGCAATAAGCTCCGGGGAATTGATATTTATATTAAATTTTTTTTCCAGCCGTTCAATATCAAGTTTCATTATTTCAGCTAACTCCTTTAATGTTTTTCCATAACCAGACAGGCATTTTGACCACCAAATCCAAAGGAATTATTCATTACCACTTCCACATTATCCTGCTTCCGTGCTTTATTGGGTACATAATCAAGGTCACATTCAGGATCCGGATTTTCATAATTAATAGTAGGTGGAATAAGGCCTTCTTGAATTGTTTTGATACAGATAATACTTTCGATTCCTCCCGCAGCTCCCAGAAGATGACCGGTCATTGATTTAGTGGAGCTGACTGCGATTTCAGCTGCCTGTTTTCCAAAAAGATTTTTTATGGCTGTGGTCTCCATTTTGTCATTTAAAGGAGTGGAAGTTCCATGGGCATTAATATAATCCACATCCTCTTTTTGTTTATCGGCTTTTTTTAGAGCCATATCCATTGCCCGGCTGGCTCCTTCTCCTTCAGGTGCCGGCTGTGTTATATGATGAGCATCCCCGGTCAAACCATAACCGGTTATTTCAGCATATATAGAGGCTCCTCTCTTTTGGGCATATTCAAGACTTTCCAGAACCAGCATCCCACTGCCCTCACCGATCACAAAACCATCTCTTTTTTTATCAAAGGGGCGGCTGGCCCGGGTAGGTTCTTCATTATTGGTGGATAAAGCCTTCATATTGCTGAATCCAGCTATGGCTGATGGAGTTATTGAGCCCTCTGCTCCTCCGCTGATCATGACCTCAGCATCTCCTCTTTTTATAACCTCAGCTGCCTCCCCAATAGCAGTAGTCCCTGAAGCACAGGCGGTAACACTGTTGCTGTTTGGACCTTTAGCTCCGGTATAAATCGCCAGCTGTCCGGAGGCCATATTGGAGATCATCATGGGAATGAAAAAAGGACTTACCCTCCGGGGACCTTTTTCATGCAGTCTTTTAATCTGTTCCTCCAGGACCTCAATACCACCAATACCAGAACCCACAATGATACCTACCTTTTCAGCATTATTATCATTAATTTCTAGAGCTGCATCTTCAAGAGCCATCATACCAGCTGTGATTCCATATTGGGTAAAAACAGCCATACGCCGGGCATCTTTACGGTCAATATATTCACCCGGATCAAAATCAGTAATTTCGGCTCCTATCTTACTGGGGTATTCCTCAATATCAAATTTTGTTATTTTTTTTACACCAGAACAACCAGCAGTTATATTTTCCCAGAACTCGGCAACACTTTGCCCCAGGGAAGAAACCTGCCCCATACCGGTGACAACTACTCGTTTAGTCATAATTTTTCTTAAATCCTCCCTTGTTAAATCTTATCAAATACTGTATTAAATCTGATTAAATACTGTAAAAGTTAAAATATAATAGCTTAAAATAAGTGCCCCCGCCTTGAAAACGGGGGACACAGCTGATTAGTATTATAAATTATTATACATTTTCATTTATATAGTCTACAGCATCCTGTACATTGGCAATCGCTTCAGCATCTTCATCAGGAATTTCCATATCAAATTCCTCTTCAAAAGCCATAACCAGTTCTACCACATCAAGTGAATCAGCACCCAGATCCTCAATAAAGGATGCATCAGGAGTAACTTCAGAGGGGTCAACTGCCAGCTCCTCTACAACAATATCAGTCACTAACTTTAAAGTATCTTCAGGCATATTTTCACCTCCTTTCAGATTGCCATTCCACCATCTATATTAATAACCTGCCCCGTGATATACCTGGCTTTCTTTGAGGCAAGGAATACTATCATTTCAGCAACATCCCGGGGCTCTCCCAGCTGCCCCAGAGGAATTGAATCTTTCATCTTTTCCACTATATCTCCGGATAATTCTTCTGTCATTTTACTTTTAATAAAACCAGGGGCCACAGCATTTACGGTTACCCCTCTGGAAGAAAGTTCCCGGGCTATAGATTTAGTAAAACCAATAACTCCGGCTTTAGAGGCTGAATAATTGGCCTGTCCGGCATTTCCGGTAATTCCCACTACCGAAGAAAGGTTAATAATTCGGCCCTGATCACTTTTCATCAATGTTTTAACGGCCGCTTTAGTACAGTTGAAAACACCTTTCAGATTGACCTCTATTACCTGATCCCAGTCTTCTTCCTTCATCCTTAAAAGAAGATTATCCCGGGTAATTCCGGCATTATTTATCAAAATATCTATTTTACCAATCTTTTCATTGGCAGAATTTATCAGCTTTTCCGCCTGTTTAAAATCTGCAACATCGGCTTTGATTACTGCTGTTTTTTGTCCGGTTTTTTTTATTTTTTGAGCTATTTGCTCTGCATTTTCTTTTTCCCCGGCAAAGGGATAATTAATAACTACATCTGCTCCCTTGTGGGCCAGCTTTACTGCAGTTTCAGCACCAATACCTCTTGAGCTGCCGGTAACAACAGCATTTCTTCCCGTTAATTCCATCACCTGTCCCCCTCACATTAATATATGTTTTGATTACTCCTTTTTTAATCTGGATAAATTTTTGACAGAATTAATACTATAAATATCTGCTGAACGATCAATATAACGCATTAATCCTCTGAGCACCCGCCCGGGGCCACATTCCACAAACATATCCTGCTCCTTATTCATGAAGTAGTTCATACTTTCAACCCAGTTTACGGTTCCCGTCAGCTGATTATAAAGTTCATTTTTTATTTCTTTTGGAGTAGACAGTGGCCGGGCATTAATGTTTCCGATAACGGTTATTTTCGGACTGTCAAATTCATATTCTTCAAGAAAAGATCTGAATTTTTTTTCGACCGGTTTCATTAAAGAACTGTGAAAAGCTCCACTTACCTCCAGTTCAATTATCTTTTTAGCTCCCTGATTTTCAAATTCTTCCCGGGCTAAATCAAAGGCCTTTTTGGTTCCTGAAATTATAATTTGCTGAGGTGAATTAATATTTGCAATTTCCAGGACTCCCTTTGCCCTACTGCAAATATCCTGAATTTCTTCAATATCCAGACCAATAACAGCAGCCATAAAACCATTTTGGTCAGATACCTCATCAACTTCAGACATTAACCTGCCTCTTTCTTTAACTATATTTAGCCCTGTGGTAAAATCAAATACACCGGCCGAAAACAGGGCCGTATATTCTCCAAGGCTGTGACCGGCTGCTGAAGAAGGATGAATTCCATTTTCTGCTAGAATATCCAGGGTAATTGCACTAACCGTAAAAATAGCGGGCTGTGTATACCGGGTATTATTTATTTTTTCTTCGGGCCCCTTATAACATAAATCTTTTATATCATAACCAAGTATTTTTTGCGCTTTATTAAAGTAGTTTTCAGAAATAGTTCGGTATTCGTCCAGCAGGTCTTTGCTCATTCCAACCCTCTGTGAACCCTGACCGGGAAAAAGAAAAACAGTATTTTTCATTATCTTCTTACCTCCTAAACCCATTCAATAAGTGCTGAAGACCAGGTTAAGCCGGCCCCAAACGCAACTAATACAATATTATCTCCTTTATTAAGCAAACCTTCTTCCTGTGCTTCTTTAAGGGCCAGGGGAACTGAAGCACCGGATGTATTACCATATTTTGGTAAATTGACAAATACCTCATCTGATTTCAAATTTAACCTTTTGGCCGCTGCCTCTATAATTCTGGTATTTGCCTGATGAGGAACAAACAGATCAATGTCTTCTGTTTTTTTACCGGCATCTTCAACAACCTTTCGTGAAGCACGGGCCATTGTTTTCACGGCAAATTTAAATACTTCATTTCCGGCCATTTTTATATAATGCTCTCTGTTGGCCACCGTTTTCTGACTGGTGGGTCGTGCAGAACCACCGGCCGGTATCTGCAGATAATCGCTTCCACTTCCATCTGCCCCCATTGTAAAGGAAAGTAATCCGCCTTCATCCGCCGGCTGCAGAACAGCAGCTCCGGCTCCATCACCAAACAAAACACATGTACTTCGGTCTTCATAATCAGTAATTTTTGAGAGAGTTTCAGCTCCTATAACCAGTATATTTTCATAACTGCCGCTTTCAATAAACTGACTGGCAATATTAACGGCATAAACAAATCCCGAACATCCGGCTTCAATATCAAAAGCCGGGATGTTATCAGCTCCGAGTTTGTCCTGTATAATACAGGCGGTAGCGGGAAAAACTTTATCCGGAGTTACAGTAGCTACCAGAATTAAATCCAGCTTTTGAGCTGTAATTCCTGAATCATCAAGAGCATCAAGTGCAGCTTTATACCCCAGATCAGAAGTAGTTTCATCATCTGCGGCAATTCTTCTTTCTTTAATACCGGTGCGGCTGGTAATCCACTCATCACTGGTATCAACCATTTTTTCAAAATCTTTATTGGTAAGTTTCCGGGAGGGTACAAATTTACCCAGTCCGGAGATAACTGCCTTACTCGCCTTGCTCATTCCCTTCACCTTCCCTGTTTATAATGTCATTTATTTCCCGAACAATATCATTTTTCACATTCCTGCGGGCTGCCAGTACGGCATTATAAATGGCAGTTTTATCAGATGAACCATGACTGATAATTACTACTCCTTTCACTCCCAGAAGAGGAGCACCACCATACTGACGATAATCAACTTTGTTTTTTATTTCCTTAAGCTGTGATTTCATTATTAAAGCGGCAAATTTGGTTATTAAATTTTTCTTAAAAGCCTTTTTAAACATATCTAAAAGGAAAAAAGCAGTTCCCTCAGTTGTTTTGAGAACAATATTGCCTGTAAAACCATCACAGACAGCTATATCACATTTATCCGAAAAAACATCCCGTCCTTCAATATTCCCTATAAACTTTTTTATGCGGGGGTCCTGTTCCAGCAGATCATATGTTTCACTGGTAAGTTTATTTCCTTTGGATTTTTCTTCACCTATACTCAACAGCCCAATTCGAGGTTCTGTCTTATTTAAAATTAGGTGAGCATAAATCTGACCCATTAAAGCAAACTGAAGCAAATTTTCCGGAGTACTGTCCGTATTGGCCCCTGAATCTAACACCAGGGTCCGGCCCCCCTCTGATGGAAATAAGGTGACAATTGCGGGACGTTTAATACCGGATATCCGGCCTATATTAAATAATCCTGCCGCCATAACAGCTCCCGTATTTCCCGGTGAGACAAAAGCCTCAGCCTCTCCTTCGGCCACCAGCTGTGAACCTATATAAATGGAAGAATCTTTCTTCTGCCGAAGTGCCTTAGAAGGAGATTCACTCATCTCTATTATTTGACTGGAATTTACAACCTCAATGCTATTTTCCGGATATTCAAGAGCTGAAAGTTTTTCATTAATAATTTCCTGTTTGCCCACCAGAAAAATCATAATATCACTAAATTTATTTACCGCATTTATCACACCCTCAATTAATACAGAGGGAGGATTATCGGCACCCATGACATCTACAGCTATTTTTATTGTCATTTTATTTTTTCTCTCCAGTCATATGGGTAAACATGGTAAATGCTCCCTGGAAAATCTTTTCCTGTTTGCGAAAAGTAATTACTTGAATTACGTACTTTCTGTTCTGAATGTCTTTGACTTCTGCCTGAGCCTGAATACTGTCTCCAATATTAACCGGCTTTAAAAATTTCATATCCACACTTCCGGTCAAAACAAGCTCAGCATCAATAACTGCCACAGCCAGTGAATTAGCCTGAGCAAAAATATGGTGGCCCCGTATTATATCTGTTTCCTGTAAAGCCATTTCAGAAGTTGTTTTCAGAAATGATTCAGCATAATTATTTAGTTCAAGCTTGATCAGCTCTCCAATAACCTCACCTTCAGTAACCGATCTCAGATTATCATAGGCATCCTGAGCCAGTTTTCTGGTTCTTTTTCTGACCTCCGGAATATTAAGCTCCATCCGGTCCAGACGAATGGTCTGAACACTAACTTCAAATTTAGCGGCCAGTTCTTTATCGGTATAAAAGGGGTTTTTGTCAATAATTTCATTAAGCTTTTTCTGCCGCTCACTTTTTGTATATTTACTCATTTATGACCACCTATTAAGAGCAGGTAATAACTCATTTTTTTTATTATATATCAGGAGAAAATATAAATCAAGTAAATACAGATCCCTTCAACAAAATATGCATTTAATTATACAAGGCCCCTTTAACAAAAAAAGGCCCCTTAAAGGAGCCTGTTCTATCTCTGGTAATGATATAATGTTATTTTCTTTTTTCACCCTTGTAATGTCCACAATCCGGACAGATCCTGTGGGGTAAAATTAATGATTCACAGTTGGGGCATTCAATAATATCAGGTGAATCCAGTTTCCAGTGAGTACGACGCTTGCGTTTTCTTGTTTTTGATGTTCTTTTCTTGGGAACAGCCATTGTCAATCCACCTCCTTAAACGAATTTCGCATTTAAAAATTTTTTTGCCAGAAATCTAATCTTTTTTATCATAAAGATCTTTTAATTTTGCCATCCTGGGATCTAAATCTTCAACCTGACAGTCACAGTCACCTTCATTTAAGTTTTGACCACATTCCGGACAAAGGCCCTCACATTCCTCATCACATAGAGGCTTAATGGGTACTGCTAAAAAAAGATAAGGACGTAAAAGTTCATTTAAATCAAAATGATGCAGATCTTTAATATCCTTGAGCAGTACTTCTTTATCAACTTCCTCATTAATTTCTAGAAGAAAATCATCCAGACAGCGGCTGCACTGTAAAGAAAAATTCCCCCGGATATGTCCATTAAAAATAAAAGATTTATCACCCCGATAAATAACTAAATTGAGTTTGAGCAATTCAGGAATCTGCACCTTTCTTTGTTGAAAATCAAGATCATCAAATTCGACCTCAGCCTCAATTTCCCTTTTACTGCCCAGGTTTTCTAAATTACTAAGGTCTATATCCAATTTTTCTCACCCCTGTGAGGAAACAAATATAATACATCTTTATTCATTATACATAATAATTTAAGCACTTGTCAAATATAATCAGACCTGAATTTCATTTTTCTCAATTATAGCAGCCGTATCCCGGGCTATAACAAGCTCCTCATTGGTGGGAATAACATAAACATCTACCTGTGAATCATCGGTTGTAATTTTCTTTGCTGTCTGCCTAACCTGATTGGCTTGTTCATTAAGTTCAATATTTAAAAAATCCAGATCATTAATTATATCAGCCCTTAGGTCACAGGCATTTTCCCCTATCCCCGCGGTAAAGACGATAACATCCAGACCACCCATGACTGCAGTATAAGCTCCAATATACTTAACAACTTTATAATTGAAAAGATCAAGGGCTATCCGGGCCCTTTTATGACCATCGGCCGCCGCTTTTCGAACATCACGAGAATCACTGCTGATTCCGGAAAGACCTAAAAGACCGCTCTCTTTGTTCATGATATCATTAACTTCTTTTATGGAAAGATCCTCTTTTTCCATCAAAAAGGTAATCAAGCCAGGATCCAGATCACCACAGCGGGTTCCCATAATTAGGCCCTCCAGGGGTGTAAGTCCCATACTGGTTTCTATTGATTCCCCTTCATCAACGGCCGCCACACTGGCCCCATTGCCCAGATGACAGGTTATAATTTTAAGAGAGTTGAGCTGTTTTCCTGTTTCTTCGGCTGCACGGGTAGAAACATATTTATGGGAGGTACCGTGAAAACCATACCTTCTAATACCATGTCTGGTATAATATTTATAGGGGACTGCATACATATAGGCTTCCCGGTGCATGGTCTGATGAAAAGCGGTATCAAAAACTGCGACCTGTGGTTTGTCGGACATAATTTCTTCACAGACACATATTCCATTAAGATTATGGGGATTATGAAGTGGTGCCAGGTGAGAAACCTCCTCAATCTGGCGAATAACTTCATCATTAATCAGGGTTGATTGAGCAAATTTTTCACCTCCATGTACCACTCTGTGGCCCACAGCATTGATTTCATCCAGTGAATAAATGATCCCAACTTCATCATCCTGTAAAGTCTCAAGTACAAGCTCAATTCCCCGTTCATGACGGGGTACATCCAGATCAAGCACAATCTCCTGATCGCGAAAATTTTCATATTCTATTTTTGAACCCTTAATCCCAATTCTATCTACTGTACCACTGGCCAGAACCTGCTCTTTTTGGGAATTCAATTTAAAAACTTTAAATTTAATAGAAGAACTCCCACTATTTAATACCAAGATTTTCATCAATTTCACTCCCTGAAATTAAAAATATATCATATTTTTATTATAAAATGAACATCACAGAGCCTGAACAGCTGTAACAGCGGTAAGGTTAACAATATCATCAACTGAACAACCTCTAGAAAGGTCATTGATCGGTTTTGCCAGTCCCTGTAAGATAGGGCCCAGAGCATCTGCACCTCCGATTCTTTCAGTTATTTTATAACCAATATTACCGGACTGCAGATCTGGAAATATTAAAACATTGGCCTTACCGGCAATATTACTATCCGGAACCTTTTTTTGGGCAACTTCTGGAACCAGGGCAGCATCTACCTGTAATTCACCATCAACAGCAAGGTCAGATCTTTTTTGTCTGGTGATCTCCACTGCTTCTCGAACTTTATCGATCATTTCATGTTGAGCACTACCTTTAGAAGAAAAAGAAAGAAAAGCGACCACAGGTTCTAATTCAAGCAGTTTTTGGCATGTTTCAGCGGAAGAAACTGCAATCTGGGAAAGCTGCTCAGCATCGGGCGCCGGATTAACCGCACAGTCTGCAAAAATGAGGGGGTCTTTTCTTCCCAGAGGATTATTTTCCGGAAGCTGCATAATAAATGAACCCGAGGATATGGAAACATCAGGGGCTGTTTTTACAATCTGAAAAGCGGGTCTCAGTACATCACCGGTTGCACTATCTGCCCCGGCTACCAGTCCCTGGGCCTGATCAGTATGTACCAGAAGGGTTCCAAAATAAAGAGGGTTTTTTGTCTGTTCCCGGGCCTCTTCTCTGCTTATTCCCTTATGTTTGCGCAGAGAATAAAAAACTTCAGTTAATTCATCCAGTAATGAAGACTCCGGGGGATTGATTATTTTTGCTCCCGTGAGATTAAGGTCTAACTGCCGGGCCCTGTTTTCAATTTCATCCCCTTCACCCAGAATAATAATCTCTGCAAAGCCCTCACTGATGACACATTCAGCAGCTTTGAGAATTCTATCATCCCAGCTTTCAGGGAATACTATTTTTTGAGGATTATTCTGAGCTCTGGTAAATAACTGTTCCATTTTTTTCATTTTAACAGCTCCTTTTAAATTTATATCTTTTTTGTGCAATTTATCTTATTTTGATATTATAATTATAAATTAATTATAAATTATCTTTAAGGTATAAATAATGACCAATCTTTACTATGAACATTTTTAATAACTCCACATATTAAATATACAACAAAAAAGATAATAATCCTTTTCACAAACTAAAAAAATTGAGGAGCCAATCATGAATATTACCGGTATAATTACAGAATATAATCCCTTTCATAATGGACATTTATATCACCTGCAAAAAACTAAAGAAATAACTTCCGCTCAGGGGGTTGTCTGTGTGATGAACGGCAGTTTTATGCAGCGAGGTGAACCGGCTTTTACAGATAAATGGAGCCGCACCTCTATGGCCCTCAAACAGGGAGTTGATCTGGTAATAGAACTACCCTTAAATTATGGTATCCGAAGTGCAGAATATTTTGCTGAAGGTGCTGTTAAGACCCTGGCTGCAACAGGTGTGGTCTCCTCTTTTGTGTTTGGAAGTGAATCGGGAAATATCAACCCTCTCAGGGAAGCGGCAAAAATATTTAATCGTGAACCGGCTGGTTTTAAAAAAACACTGCAGTCAAATCTAAAACAGGGTTATTCCTTTCCGGCCGCCCGTCAGCAGGCTCTGTTGGAATATATTAAAAACAGGGATATATCCTCCCGGGAACTAAAAGAAGCTGTCTCAGAGCCCAATAATATACTGGGTATTGAATATATAAAAGCAGTGCTTAAAAACAATCTGAACCTTATACCTCATACTATAAAAAGAACCCACAAAAATTATTATTCCCGAGATATGACTCACGAAATGGCCGGGGCAACAGCAATCAGACACAAAATTAGACAGAGCCAAAACCCTGAATCTATTAAAAAGTTTGTACCAGAAACAACCTATGAACAGCTTTGCTGCGATTTTAAAAAAAACAAAATACCATTAAAAAAGGAGAAACTGGGAACTATGATTTTGGCAGAATTAAGGAAAAAAACTCCCTCTGAACTAACCCAATATGCCGAAGTCAAGGAAGGATTGGAAAACAGAATACACAATGCAGCCCGACAGGCAGGAGATTATCAGGAATTAATTAAAAAAATCACAACCAGAGTCTACCCGAAAACAAGGGTTAAAAGAAACTTGCTGCATATTTTGCTGGGACTTACCAAAAATGATTTTGATAAAATGTCCTCCTGGGGGATCCCCTATCTCCGCATCCTGGGTTTTAGTGAATGTGGGGCCCGGATACTTTCACAAATTGACAAAAGATCGTCCAGAGAAATTATAACACAGCCGGCCGATTATTTAAAGTCCATTAAATTAAACAGCCGTAATCCCTTAAAAAAACAGTTAAGTTATGATCTGCTGGCCACTGATATTTACGCCCTGCTGTATAAATCTCCCGAAAACAGAACTGCAGGACTGGATTTCATCAAACAAATAATTACTTTCTAAATCACGCAAATAATTGATTGCTTCTTGAATACTCTTCACAGCAGCAATTTCCATTTTGTGGGCCACACTTTTAGCTTCCTCATAATTTTGAATAGGCACAAAAAACAAATCAATACCTTCTTTTTCTGCAGCCAGTACCTTCTGTTTGATCCCGGATATTTCACTCACTGTTCCGTCAGTTAAAAGACTGCCGGTTCCGGCTATCCTGTGGCCGGATGTTATGTCCTCAATTGTAAGCTGATTATATATTTCCAGAGCAAACATCAGGCCGGCAGATGGGCCACCGATTTTGTTAGTTTCAAAATTAACAGCCCTGGAAAAATTATACTCAAGCCCCCTGGTGGTAATATATATACCAATGGATGGATGGCCCGGATTATTGTCAAGTTCAACTGTCTGCAGGGTGAACTCTTTTTCCTTTTGGTCCCTTAATATCTTTATATCTACCGAGTCACCTATTTCTCTGTTTCTAATTGTGCTTGCTGCATCAGCGGCAAAAATAACTTCCTGCCCATTAATAGATAGTATTAAATCACCATTTTTTAAAAACCCCTCTGCGGTTCCGCCTTCAATAATACCAACCACTTCTACTCCTTCCGCTTCCACCTCATAATCTATTCCCAGCTGATCAAAAGCCTGGGCCTGAGCTAGCTGTTTACTTTCTTCCATCAATTCCATCATCAGTTCATTAAACTCCTGAATATTCATATCGGGAGGAATCTGTTCTTCCCGGGGGATAATCTGTCTACCTGCTGGACTTAGCAACTGTAAATATATTACATCCCATATTGATGCCGAACGTGAAGAAACTGTGGTCAGATAAAAACTGCCTTCCTGACCATTATATCCATCATCTACTGCAATAACACCGGATAAATCCCTTACAACTCCCGGAGCCATAAGGTTATATCCTGTAGGTATAAAATTGAATATAATAAATAAAATTATCAGAAGTCCTGCTGCTTTTTCATATTTATTCAGTTTTCTGTTATACATAAAAAGTTATCCCCCATTATCATCCATCATATAATTTATGTTATTTTACAGATGAAAAATTGCTATTCTTAAAATTTTTCTTTGAAAATTGAATTAATGACTGCCCTGTTATAAGTTTATATCTAAAAAAATAAAATCGGTGAAAAGATATAGAAAGCATTTAAAATGATCATAAACTAAAAAACTAATATTCTAAAAAATCTAATGAAGACTTCTTTTTAATTTTTTCAATAATCTCATCTTTGATTGCTGAACTATCTTTTTGGGAAACATTAAACCATATAATATCCGGATCACGTTTAAACCAGGTAAGCTGTTTTTTGGCCAGATGTCGGGTATTCCTTTTTATCAATCGGATGGCTTCTTCTTTATCACAGTCACCTGTAAAATATTTTATAAGTTCTTTATAGCCTACAGCCTGAAGAGCAGTTTTGCTTAAACTGTAATTTTCATATAAAAAACGGACTTCTTTTTCAAGTCCACTTTCCATCATTTTATCAACCCTTTTGTTTATCCTGTTATAAAGCTCTTCCCGGGGCCGGGTCAAGCCAAATTTGATGTATTTATAGCGGGGGGGTCTATCTTCCTGTTTTTTCCGAAAATAAGTTTTGGTCCTACCGGTCTGTCTATAAATTTCAATTCCTCTTATTACCCGTCTTAGATCATTGGGGTGCAGTTTTTCCGCCAGCTCAGGATCTATTTCAGCCAGTTTCTGATGAACGGCTTTGTTACCATTTTGAGAGGCTTTTTGTTTAAGTTTTTCACGAAGTTTTTTATCTTTATCCATATCAGGAAGCATAAAACCCTCAGTAACCGCCCGGATATAAAGACCGGTCCCCCCAACCATCAAAGGCAGATGTTCCCGGGAATAAATTTCCGGAATCAGTTTATCCACCTGTTTTTGATATTCAGCTACGGAAAACTCTTCTTCTGGTGATATGATATCCAGCATATGATGTGGTATTTCCCGGCGAACAGAAGAACCAGCTTTGGCAGTACCAATATCCATTTCTCTATAAACCTGCATAGAATCAGCAGAAATAATTTCCGCCTTGAGACTATCAGCTATCCTGAGAGATAATTCGGTTTTACCTACCGCTGTTGGACCCAGAATTACAGCCAGAAAAAAATCTTTTTCGGAATTCATTTTCTTTCAAACTCCCGGGCCAGTTTATCATCATCAAGCAGCAAAACAGCAGGTCGACCGTGAGGACAACGATATGGATTTTCTGCCGCAAACAGCTGTTCTGTGATTCTTTTCTGTTCAACTGGCTTTATTTTTTCTCCAGCTTTAATGGCAGTTCTGCAGGACATATAGGTGATTATTTCAGATATCATTTCAGCCGGAGACATTGTTTGCCCATGTTCCAGCAGATAATCAATTAATTCCTTGACTACTTCCTGGTCAGATCTTTTTTTAATAATGACCGGAACTTCACGAACAATAATACTCTGAGTACCAAAATCTTCAAATTTAAATCCGAGTTCCTTTAGTTCACTGTCATATTTATTAAGAATTTCGATTTCTTCAGGAGTTAATTCCATATTTACAGGTACCAGAAGAGGCTGAGTACTAATATTACCGTTATTATATTTTTTATTTAATTTTTCAAAAATAATTCTTTCTTCAGCAGCATGCTGATCAATAATATAAATACCGGAAACAGCTTCAATAATAATGTATGTATCTTCAATCTGACCCAGAACTTTTCTGAACTGCGGTTTTTTTTGTTTATCAGAATCAGTTATCGGAAAGATACCTGAAGAAATCATCGTTTTTTGGTCTTTTGAGGAATATTCACTTTCTGCGGCAGTAATGTCAGAAGATTGACCTCCTGAACCGGACCCTCTATTTTCTTTAATATCGGTTCCATAGTAGAGATCATCTTCTTCTCTGATTCCATATTTTCTATCTTCATGGTCATCTAAATCATTTTGATCCTGGTTTTTTTTGTTGAATTCTGATGCTTTTTCTGTATTCTCAAAATCAAGCTTAACCTTTTTATTTTCTGGCCGGTCTTCCTGGTTATCATCAGCAAGAGAACTGTTTTGAATATTAATCTGGGGGGCAGAGACAATTTTTTTTAGCTTTTTTTCTATTCCTTTTTTAATCACATTTTTAATAACCTTACTCCGGCTGAATTTAACTTCTTTTTTTGCCGGATGAACATTTACATCAACCAGAATTGGATTTAAAGAAATATTTAAAAATACAATTGGATATTTATTTCTAGCCAGCAGTCCACCATATGCTTTTTCTACTGCACTGCTGAGCATATTATTGGCGGCAACTCTTCTGTTAACAAAAAACTTTTCATAAATACGAGAAGAACGATTGTAATCCGGATGAGCAATAAAACCACGAACCGTTATATATTCATCGGCAAAATCGATTTCATGTAAATTATCGGTCAGCTCTCTGCCATAAATAGATCTGATTACATCCTTTAATTTTCCGCTTCCGGGAGTCTGAAGAACTGTATTATTATCATGTTCTAAAGTAAATTTTACTTCCGGAAAAGCAAGTGCTTCCCCGGTAATAATTTTACTTATATGACCAAATTCAGTGGTCGTTGTTTTCATATATTTAAAACGAGCCGGGGTATTATAAAATAAATCAGAAACCGTTATTTCAGTTCCGATCTTAGAGGGAGCTGGACTTTTTTCTTTAATCTTACTTCCTTTTATCACCAGTTTATAACCTCCGGGAGAATCTTTATGTCTGCTTACAGCTTTAACCTCAGACACTGAAGCAATACTGGACAGGGCTTCCCCCCGAAAACCAAGAGACCGCAGTGAATATAAATCATTTATATTATCTATTTTACTGGTTGCATAACGGGAAAATGCAAGTTCCAGATCTTCACCTTTTATACCACTACCATTATCCTGAACCCGGATCATTTTTTTTCCACCATCTTTGACTTCCACATAAATCCGGGTACTATCCGCATCAAGAGAATTTTCTACCAGCTCCTTAACCACAGAGGCTGGTCTTTCAATTACCTCACCTGCTGATATTTGATTGGCCACCTGTGATGAAAGCTGCTTTATCTTATCAGTCATGATCCTGTCCTTTCTTTTTAATTTTCTTCTGCATATCATGCAGAAAGTTTAATGCTTCCAGAGGAGTCATTTCAACGATATCTTTATTTTTTATTTCTTCTATTATGGGATCGACAGGATTAAATAAAGCCATCTGACCTTTACTGACATTATTCCCGTCTGCTTTTTTGGGGTGTACACTACTTGAGCCCTTTTGGGCAGTTATCTCTTCATCCTGCTTTTTATCCTGCTTATTAATTTCTTCCACCCGTGGTTTACTTCCTTTATTTTCCAAAAAGTTTAAAATGCTATTGGCTTTGATAATTATTTCATCCGGTAAACCGGCCAGCCGGGCTACCTCAATTCCATAACTTTCATCCGCACTACCCGGAACAATTTTATATAAAAAATGAACTCCTTTTTCATCTTCCTCTACCAGAACATTGTAATTTTTAATACCCCGGTATTCTTCTTCCAGGTCGGTCAGTTCATGATAATGGGTGGCAAACAGGCATCTGGCCCCTATATTATCGGTATTATTAATATATTCACTAACCGCCCAGGCAATACTCACTCCATCATAAGTACTGGTACCCCGGCCCACTTCATCCAGAATAATCAGACTGTCCTGGGTGGCATTATTAACAATATTGGCCACTTCATTCATTTCAATCATGAAAGTACTCTGACCGGTAGTAAGATCGTCACTGGCTCCTACCCGGGTGAAAATACGATCTACAATTCCTATTTCCGCCTGCTGAGCGGGTACAAAACTCCCTATTTGGGCCAAAAGGACAATTAAGGCTACCTGACGCATATAGGTTGATTTCCCGGACATATTGGGACCGGTTATAATCAAAAAGCGATTTTCATCCCGGTCCAGACTGGTATTATTGGGGACAAAAACTTCATCCTGCATTTCCTCAACTACCGGGTGGCGCCCTTCTTTTATTTTGATTTTATCCTGTTCTGTAATACTGGGACAAACATAATTATTTTCTACTGCTGCTGAAGCCAGACATAACAGGACATCAATCCTGCTGATTATTTGAGCCGTATTTTTGATTCGTTTGATATTTTCCCCAATCTGGTCCCTTATTTCAACAAAAAGATCATATTCCAGTTCATTTATTTTTTCTTCAGCTCCCAGAACCTGAGCCTCTTTTTCTTTTAATTCCGGAATAATATATCGTTCACTATTGGTTAATGTTTGCTTTCTTTCATAATCATCAGGAACTTTATCCATATTGGCTTTTGTAACCTCTATATAATAGCCAAAAACTTTATTAAAACCCACCTTCAAAGAATCAATACCTGTTCTCTCTCTCTCCTGTTTTTGCAGATTGGTTATCCATTCCTTACCTTTGCTTCGGGCCTGACGAAGTTCATCAAGCTCCTCACTGTAGCCCTTTTTGATTAAGCCCCCTTCCTTTACACTCACCGGGGGGTCTTTTGCAATGGATTTAGCCAGAAGTTCCTTTAGATCAGAAAGAGGATCAAAATTGGTTTTTATTTCAGCAAATAGCTGACAGTTTAAATTTTCAATATCTTTTTTTAGGCCAGGCAGTCTAGACAAAGATTGCCTTAAAAAAGCCAGATCACGGGCGGTTGCTGACTCATAGGTAATCTTACCCAGTATTCTTTCCAGATCATATATACCATCCAGATCATCTCTAAGATTCTGTAAGATTTCAAAATTATTTTTTAATTCACCAACCGCTTCCAGGCGGGTATCAATTTCTTTTTTTTCTATTAAAGGCTGATTTATCCATTTTTTTATTAATCTGCCGCCCATGGAGGTAACAGTAGAATCGATGATACTTAACAAACTACCTTCTAGCTTGTTCTCTCTGATAGTTGAGGTCAATTCCAGATTGCGTCTTGTAGCTGAATCAAGCATCATATATTCCTGTAAACTGTAAGGTGCAATACGGTTTATATGAATCAAAACCCTTTTTTGAGTTTCTTTGAGAAAATCAATTATTTGTCCGGCGGCTACTATACCGGCCTGCATATCATCACAGCCAAAACCCGAGAGTGACTGAGTTTCGAAGTGCTCTAAAAGACTTTCTCGGGCTTCCTGAATTGAAAGATCAGCTATATTATTTTCAACAAAACCACACTGCCTCTGTAAAATCTGGTAATTGTCAGACCCGCGAAATTCCAGACCACATATAAGTTCCCGGGGCTGAACCCGATCAATCTCATCCCATACTTTTTCTTTTTGAGCTTCCGGAAACTCGGTAACAAAAAACTCTCCTGTTGAAATATCAATATAGGAAAACCCTATTTTTTTGTTATGAGATACTGCTGCTGCCAGATAATTATTTTCCTTATCTTCCAGAAGTTCATTTTCAATAACTGTACCGGGAGTAATAATTCTTATAACATCTCTTTCCACAAGACCACTGGTTTCATCGGGGTCTTCCAGCTGTTCAGCAATCGCAACCTTAAAATCATTTTCAATAAGTTCAGCAATATAGGATTCAGCCGACTTAGCGGGAACACCTGCCATTGGAGTTTCTTCTCCCCCACCTTTATTTCTTGAAGTTAGGGCAATATCCAGTACCCGGGCTGCGGTTTCAGCATCACCATTGAACATTTCATAAAAATCTCCCATACGAAAAAAAACAATACATTCCTCATATCTATTTTTGATATCCTGATACTGCTGCATCATGGGGGTCAATTCTGACACACACATCCACCTCTTAATAGTTTTTGATGTGGTTATGAAAGAAAACCATTATTTTTTAAAATAAAATTAAAAAATGCTGTATTATATTTCCTTGCTTTTATCCGGTTGAAGAATATACATCCTGCTGTGTTGAAGAAAGCTCACCATAAAGAGTCCAGCTGTTTGCTTTTTGTATTTTGGCCCTGACAATTTTTCCGGCCAGATTTTCATCTGCAGGCACAATAACCTGCTTTCTGGTTCTGGTACGGCCGCTGTATTTATCAGGATTATTTTTACTGGGTCCTTCCACCAGTACTGACACTTCTTTACCCACAAGTTCCTGATTTTTATAAAGACTGATCTCATTTTGAACTTTCATTAATTCCTGCAGTCTTCTGTCTTTCACATCTTCTGGAACCTGCTGCTTCATATCAGCAGCCGGAGTCCCTTCACGACGGGAATAACTAAAAGTAAAAGCCATATCAAATTTAATATCCTGAACCAGGTTAAGTGTTTCCTGAAAATGTTTTTCTTTTTCACCGGGAAATCCAACTATGATATCGGTAGTTATAGCAGCCTGAGGTATTTCGTCCCGAATAGAGGTGATTATACTGCGGTATTGTTCTGCGGTATACCCCCGATTCATTTTTTTTAAAATGGGAGTACTGCCCGCCTGCAGCGGAAGATGAAGATGCTCACAGATGCTGTCAGAATTTTTTATGGTTTTAATTAAATCAACAGAAAAGTCACGGGGATGAGAGGTCATAAATCTTATTCTCTTTAGATCTGTCATCTTGTCTATTTTTTTAAGAAGCTGGGAAAAATTAATATTTTGGTCAAGGTCATGCCCGTAGGAATTAACATTTTGACCCAGCAGGGTTACTTCTTTCACACCCTGACCTGCAAGTTCCTTTATTTCCTGTATTATCTCCTCATCAGGCCTGCTTTTTTCTCTGCCCCTTACATAGGGTACTATACAGTAAGAACAGAAGTTGTTACACCCTCTTATAATCGATACCCAGGCTTTATAATCTCCACTACGGCGAGAAGGGACATCTGGAATCAAACCTTCCTGCTGATCCCAGATTTCTATAATACGATCTCTATTTCGGGCAATCTTTTTGACTAATACAGGTAAGCGGTGTAAATTATGAGTCCCTAAAATTAAATCCACATGGGGCAGTTTCTGATATAATTTTTCAGCAGTTTCTTCAATCTGCATCATACAGCCCCCGACCCCGATAATTATATCTTCATTTTTCTCTTTCAATTTTTTCAGAGAACCAACTTTACCAAAAACCTTTTGTTCTGCTTTTTTACGCACAGTACAGGTATTAAAGAAAATTATATCAGCATCATCTAAATTCTCAGTTTTATTGTAACCAATATTTTCCAGCATACCAGCAATTTTCTCCGAATCTCTTTCATTCATCTGGCAGCCATAAGTTATTATCTTATAAAATTTTTCTCGCTGTTTGTTCATTTTTACCCTCTCCTGGGGAGCACATATTTAAATCTATATTAAATAATATAAATAATATACTGAATCAGCTTATATCTAACTGATTTTAAATTTAATTTACAAAATTAATTAATAAAATTCATTTGCTGGTGACCTTATTATATATATCATTTTACTCATAATCTGTAAGTAATTATACTATATAGATTGTTAAATATAAAGGTCTATAAAATAAAAAAATCCGGGCAGAGCCCGGATTGCTGTTCTCAAATAAAATATTACTTAATCCAGAGGAACAAATAACTCTTTGGGTACTCCACATTCCGGACAGAGCCAATCCTGTGGAATTTCTTCAAAAGGAGTACCCGGTTCTACTCCATTGTCGGGATCTCCTTCTTCTGGATCATAAACATAAGTACAGGCTGTACACTTATACTTCTGCATTGTTTTCCCCCCTGATTTTTTAGTAAATTATAGATTTTTTTATCCAGCTTAGATATAAAATCTTTATATATAATATTAGCATAATGTTTAATTTTAAGCAAATAATATTATATATCCAGTTCACCCGCCATTTCTGCATTAGAAAAGATAAATTCTTTCCGAAGGGAAGTATCAGAACCCATCAGCCGTGTGAATATATCATCAGCTTCAATTTCATCATTTATTTCTACCTGCTGCAGTTTTCTATTATCCGGATTCATGGTAGTTTTCCACAGCTGGTCAGGATTCATCTCCCCCAGCCCTTTGTATCGCTGTATAGAAAAAGATTTATTTTCATGCTGTTTACGATATTTCTGTAAATCTTGATCAGTGTAAAGATATTTTTGCTCTCCCCGATGATTAACCTTATATAAAGGAGGTCGAGCCAGATATATATGCCCTTTCCTGATTAATTCATCCATATATCGATAAAACAGGGTTAATATCAGAGTTGATATATGAGCCCCATCAACATCAGCATCGGTCATAATTATCACCTTGTTATAGCGCAAATCCTCAAGATCAAAATCTTCCCCTATACCGGTTCCCAGAGCAGTAATGATGGAGGCAATTTCATTATTGTTTAATATCTTATCCAGGCGGGCTCTTTCTACATTTAATATTTTACCTTTTAAAGGCAGGATTGCCTGAAAATGTCTGTTTCTACCCTGTTTGGCGGATCCCCCGGCAGAATCACCCTCAACCAAAAACAATTCACTTTCTTCCGGCTTTCTGCTGGAACAATCAGCCAATTTACCGGGAAGAGTATTATTATTAAGTGCTGTTTTCCTTTTTGTAAGTTCACGAGCCTTTTTAGATGCCTGACGGGCTCTTACTGCTTTTAGAGCTTTATCAACTATTTTTTTTCCAAACTCGGGGTGAGCATCGAGATAAACATTCATAAATTCATAGACTACACTTTCCACAGCACTTCTTAATTCACTGTTACCCAGTTTTGTTTTGGTCTGACCCTCAAACTGGGGCTCGGGAAGTTTAACATTCAATACAGCAGTTAAACCTTCTCTAACATCTTTCCCCTTAAGAGAGGGGTCACTTTTATTGGTTAAGTTTTTTCTTTCTGCAAATTGATTAATTGCTTTTGTTAATGCAGATTTAAAACCGGTAAGATGATAACCCCCATCCACTGTTTTAATATTATTGGCATATGTATATATTCTTTCATTATATCCTTCATTGTACTGGATTGCCGTTTCTATATAGTAATCATCTACCTCCTTTTCCAGATATATTATTTTTTCATTTAATATTTTCCGATCTTTATTCAGATGAGCAATAAACTCCTTGAGCCCTCCACTATATTTGAATTCTTTTTCAGCTGTTTCATTTCGTTTATCAATTAGCTTTAAAGTTAAATCTTTATTTAAAAAGGCTGATTCCCTGAGACGCCGGGCCAGAGTTGAGTGATCAAATTCTGTGGTTTCAAATATCTCGGGATCAGGTTTAAAAGTTATTTTTGTCCCGGTTTTTCTTGTAGAATCAACAACCTTAAGCTCATACTGGGGATTACCACGAACAAATTCCTGTTTGTATTTTTTGCCACTGCGGTAAGTTATCAAACAAAGATTTTCCGAAAGGGCATTAACTACCGAGATCCCTACCCCGTGAAGACCACCTGATACCTTATAGCTGTTATTATTAAATTTACCCCCGGCATGCAGGGTGGTCATAACCAGCTGAGCAGCCGAAATACCGGATTCTTCATGTTCTTCCACCGGGAGACCCCGACCTTCATCCTCCACAGTAACCCTGCTGTCCTGGTGAACAGTCACCGTAATCTTGCTCCCATAACCGGCTAAAAATTCATCAATACTGTTATCAACTACTTCCCATACCAGATGATGCAGACCTCTTTTTCCGGTACTTCCTATATACATTCCCGGTCTTTTTCTTACAGCATCTAAATCTTTTAGAACTTCAATCTGCTGTGCATTATATTGTTCAAATACCGACATATTCTTCCCCTTTCTCTATATAAAAATTTCAATAATGGTTTTTTTGTCAAATATTACACAAAATATTTTTTTTATTTCTCTACATAATAACCCTGATAACTGCCGTAAAGTTGCATGTTTTCAATTATTAATGTTATAATATCACCTGTATAACAAAGAATCAAGTACATCAAAGGAGTGGATTATTAATATGTCGGATAATATATCTGAAACTGCTGATGATATTTCTGAAATTGCAATTGAAGATAAAATGAAAGATGCTTACCTGAATTATTCTTTAAGCGTGATTGTCGGTAGAGCTCTGCCGGATGTAAGAGATGGTCTAAAACCGGTTCACCGGAGAATTCTCTATGCTTCACATGAACTGGGACTTACCCATGATAAAAGTCATAAGAAATCAGCCCGAATTGTTGGTGAAGTCCTGGGTAAATATCATCCTCATGGAGACAGAGCTGTATATGACGCCATGGTGCGCATGGCTCAGAGTTTTAATCAGCGTCACCTGTTAATTGATGGTCACGGAAATTTTGGCTCCATTGATGGAGACAGTCCGGCGGCAATGCGCTATACAGAAGCTCGATTGACTGAATTTGCAGAACAAATGCTGGCTGATATTAACAAAAACACCGTTGATTTTGAGGACAATTTTGATGGTTCTCTTCAGGAGCCTCTGGTTTTGCCCACCCAAATTCCCAACCTGCTGGTCAATGGGTCCAGTGGAATCGCTGTTGGAATGAGCACCAGTATTCCACCTCATAATTTAAGTGAAGTAATTGAGGCCCTGATCTATATTCTTGAAAACCCGGAATGTGAGATCGAATATTTATTTGAAAACTTTATTTTGGGACCTGATTTTCCCACCGGAGCAAAGATAATGGGAAAAAAGGGTATCAAGAAAGCCTATAAAACAGGTAAGGGCAGCATAGTTATAAGAGCCAAAACAAAAACAGAAACAAACAAAAACAAAAAACAGATAATAATCACCGAGCTTCCCTACCAGGTTAATAAAGCAAAATTGATAGAAGAGATTGCCGGACTTGTTCAAAAAGAAAAAATAAAAAAGGTTAGTAATATCCGTGATGAATCTGACCGGGAAGGTTTAAGAATAGTTATTTCTTTGAAATCAGGAGCAGATAGAAAGATAGTCCTCAACCGACTTTTCAAATTTTCATCTCTACAGAAAAACTATCGCATAAATCTTCTGGCTTTAACAGAACAAAAACCGGAAGTTATGGATATCAAAACAATACTTGAACATTTTCTGGATTTTCGTAAAACTATAATCACCCGCAGAACAAAAAATGACTTACAGCAGGCCCAACAAAAATATAATATTCAGCAGGGACTTATTAAAGCAATTGAAAGTCTGGATCTTGTTATTTCAATTATTAGGAATTCAAAATCAACAGCTGAAGCCAAAAAGGAGCTGCAAAAAAAGCTGGATATTTCCGAAAAACAGGCCCAGGCGATTCTGGACATGCGCCTCCGGAGACTGGTCAGTATGGAAATTGACAAAATTAAAACAGAAATAAAAAATCTGTCCGAAAAAATAAATAAATACCAGAAGATACTGCAGAATGAATCTGAATTAAATAAAGTGCTTAAAAAAGAATTATTAGAAATCAAACAAAAATTTGCCGAAAACAGAAAAACAGAAATAGCTGGAAGTGCAAAAAAAGCAGAAATAAAAAAACAGGATCTAATAAAAGAAAAAACAGCAGTTATCTCTTTATCAGCCGATAAAAAGATCAAAAGAACTGATACTCCGGATAATCTGCGGGCAGCAAAAAATGACCACCTTACTTATATCCGTTCCGGAAAATCACTTGATTCTCTGCTCTTTTTTAATCAAAGAGGACAGGTTTATTCTCTACCCATTCATGATCTTCCTGAACATCATGGTCTTTCTACGGGTAATGAACTTAAAGAATTCCTGCAGATACCACTTCATGAAAATATAATATATTTTACCTGTCTAAACAAACAGGTAAAAAATAATTATATCACCTTTTTGACCAGTTCTGGTCTTGTGAAAAAAACACGGGGAGATGAATATAAAACAAATTATTCCAGCATTAAGGCCCTTAAATTACGAAAAAATGATAAAGTGGCTGGAATAAAAGAGACTGACGGAAAACAGGAACTGCTGCTGGGTACCAGAAAAGGAAAAACCATTAGATTCAATGAAAAGGAAGTAAGTGAAACCGGAAGAAATACAATTGGAAGCCGGGGCATTAAATTAGAAGAGGGTGATCAGGCTGTTAGTTTAAGTCTTGTAAATGATAAGGAATATGTAGTAACAATCTCCGAATGTGGAAAAGCCAATAAATCAATTTTGAAAGAATTTAGTCCTCAAAAGCGAGATGGAAAAGGACTTAAAGCAACTAAATCAGATAACTATAAAATAAATACAATCCTGACCACCGGCCGGGAGGACAAAATCCTGTTATTTACCAATCAAAAAAGAAAGGAAATCATTAATATGGAACAAATTTCTGAGACACAGCGTCCTGGTTATATGTATGAAGTACTTAAGCTGCAGAAAGATGAAAAAATAATCAACTCCCTGCTTTTACCTTCTGAAAACAAAAAATTAACTTCACAGTCATAAACATAAAAATAATTAAAAAAAATTATCTGGAAAAAACGTGATTACCAATTTTTTTAAGGGGAGTAGTGTTTTGTTCAAACCACTCCCCATTTTTTGCTTTATCGGGATTATAAAAATAAAGTGCACCTCCGGTAGGGTCTTCACCGGCCAGTGCTTTTTGAGCCGCCTCTTTTGCACGTACATGAGGAGTCAAGTATAAGGATCCATCTTCAACCGGACTAAATTGGTCCTTTTGATAAATAACATCCTGCAGGTTATCAGGAAAGTCAGGAGATTCCATTCTATTTAAAACAACCGCTCCCACTGCAATCTGACCTTCCATAGATTCTCCCCGGGCTTCTGCACTAATTATGCGCACCAAAAGATCTTTTTGCTCATCATCAAAATCAATAACTGGATCCGAAACTTCAAAAGAAGTTCTTTCCGATAAACTATAAGTAGCATAAATAAAGACAGCAACACCAAGACCCAAAAACAGCTCCTCCTGACCAATAGCTCTGACCTGAGAACTGTTTTGGGCCGGATTATAAATTACAGGAAGGAGAACACTTATAAATAAGATTAATACCAGGCCCACACTAATATTTTTTAAAAAATACGATTTCATCATATTCTCCTTTTAATTACAGTGGTTAAATGTGGTTAAATAATTTCCTGTTTTGGCCGAAAAATTGGCTAAAAAAAGAAATTTACTATAAAACACTATAAAACATATTAATTAATATTGATTAACCCAGGATTAAAGATAAAATTGTCACAGCTCCAATTCCTATTATATACATCCGCAATCTTTCATTTTGGGCTCTTAATTCCTGTAAATCTTCTTCCTGAACTGCCCTTTCACTTCTTAGCTCTTCTCTTAATTGATCAACTTCTTCATTAAGAGAAGCCTGAACCGAACTCATCTCCTGAATATCCGAAGTATATTGTTCTTCCAGATGATCCAGCCTATGTGTAAATTCATCTCTAATATTTTCGACCTTCTGCAGTCTTTCTTCAGAAACATAATCTTCCATCTCTGATACATCAGTTCTCAGCTGTTCCATGTTTTCGCTTATATAGTCTATTTCATTATTTAACTCTTCTGTTAAATTTTCAAAGTCACTTATTCTGACATTTAAATCCTCTATTTCCTGTCCAAAGAAGTTTTCAGATTCATCAAACCTTACCATCAAATCTTCCTGAACCTCTTCTATCTCATTTAAAAGATCAACAAGCTCGGACTGTCTTTGCTGAAGACCCTCTATATCATCCGCAAACTCAAATGCTGTATCTTCAACATCATCGATCTGAAATGAAAAAGAATCGATTTTTTCTCTAAAGTCATCAATTTGTCCCGAGAAGTCTTCAGTCATATCTTCATAACGACCCAGCTCCTCTTTGATGATCACATTTTCCTGGGCCAGGTGTTCTAGAAGTTCCAGAATTTCTGACTGACGAACATCCATTTCAGAAACATCTTCTCTAAGATCAATTGATAATTCCCGTATTTCCTCAGTAGTAAGATGGGGCTCTTCTCTTTCCAGATGTTTGATTACTTTATCGATTACTTCAAACATCTGGGCCTGAGTGACTGTTTCTTCTGCTGCAAATTGACCATTATCAGTTAACTTGATTATCCCTTCTTCAATTAGCTCTTCAATCATCTGCTGAGTCCAGTGCTCTGCTGGAAGTTCATCAATTTCCACCGCAGAAATAGTTACAGTAGCAGAAATACTAAATGAAAAAGTCAAAACTAAGACCAGAACAAAAATCGATACCAGGGAAATATTCTTCATTTCTTAAGTTCCTCCTTAATAAATTCAGTAATGACATTATATTAAATATTAATTAAGGTCCAGCAGATTGACCTTTAGTTCATCTCCAGAATCATCTATAAATATGCTTTCTCTCCAGTTAAGAGAAATTTCTTCCTCTTTTTCAACCCTGAAAATTATACTGGCCAGAACAGCATAGGTTGATAGGTTTTCCATCTGGGGTAGGGTTTGTATAATTCTCATTGAACCTGGAGTGTAAAGGTTGACTTCATCCCACAATACAAGCCCTCTACCCTGAACAAAAATGGAGCCGGGAAGTACCCTTATGGCTTTCATATTATCCGGATCATAACTTAGATTTAGATCAATTTCTTCAACATTTTCAATATTACGGGCCATAATATCGATAACCTGATAACTGCTGGAACTCTCCGGGGCCCGTTTCTGTTCAAAATATACAGTAGGTGATATTTCAGGTATATCTATTTCATAAATTTCATATTGTGTATAATCATCATGTCCCTTTAAATTAATAGAAATTGGTATGTTTTCCCCAAACAGACCAGCTATAACCTCAAGCCTCCAGGAAACATCAACCTGTTCTTCAGGTCTAAGTTCACCGACATATTTACTGGTTCTATCTTTACCGCTGATCTGTATACCTGGTGGAAGATCAACATTTAAAGACATATTTTCAAAAGTAGAGCCCCCTGTGTTATACAGCTCAAGATTTAACCGAAAGGGGTTAGGTTCAATAATACCATGATCTGCCTGCAGTGCTTCAGATTCTATATGAGATTGTATTTCCGGGGGGCCAATAATATTTACAGCCCTTGAAAGTTCATTGGGATCAGTATTAGCAGCATCTGCCACAACATTAAACTCCATTTCTCCAGGTAGCTCATCTATAGAAATGGCTGCTCCAACATCCCAGACAACCTGATTAACTTCTCCCGGTTCAAAATCTCCCAGCTGCCGGGATAAATCTTCAGCATAAAAACTGTCTGGCAAACTGAGATCCAGAGTCACATCTTGAAGAACTATATCTGAATCATTTTCAATATATATAATTATAGGAAAAGTATATTCCGGCCGATCAAATACCGCTTCAGCAGGTGAAGAATCAGCCAGTGATATTAATCCGGGAACAACTTCTACTCCTCCCAGTCCATATTCCGTAGCATAACTAACTTCTTCTCCCGGCGCTAAAGTTTGCGGATTCCAGTACATGGCCATTGCACTGTCAATTTCGTATTCACCGGCCCGCCAGAATTCCTGACCGGGATTAAAATTAAAATCCCATACACCATCTGCCAGGCTGCCCCAATCCGAAAAATACACTTCATCCGGAAGTGTCAGTTCCGGTTTCTCAAAAGTCCCCTGAGAAATCACGGTCGGAGAGGCAATACTATCAAATGCCTGCCAGTACTGTGGAAGATCTGCTGTAGTAATTGTTGTATCAGTATCAATTATTTCTTCTCTGACCCGAAAAGGTGCTCCATCGTTTTCTCCCAGCATGGTGTCCAGCATAATCCGAATCCCAACATTATGTTCAGTAGATCTGTTATTCTCTATATTATATTCAATTCTAACTGAATCCTCCAGACCGGTGGTAACACCTTTTTCAAAACTAAGTACCTGTTCAACTATTATTCCCTCAAAATCAGTTCTGGTAATGATTTTTTCATTGTCTACTACCCGGGGAGGAGTAATTACTTCACCGTATATTCCATCCCGGCCTGCTCTCCTTTCAGTTGAACCACCAAACACATAATTCTCGCCATCAATGCGTATTGTTGTATATGAAGGCCAGGGCTGGGGTCTACCGTAAATTAAGGGCATGTTTTCATCTTCATCTTTTAAGGGAGCCCCGCCTGTTGTTTCTACTGCAAATCGGCCCTGACTGTTTTGATCCTGATTAACAACAATAGCAATATAATCATTTTCCAGGCGCAGATTACCATACTGATCTTCCCGTACTATATGATCTGTTTCAGCCTGTATATTAATATTTATAAAAATAGCAAAAAGAAATACAAATAATATAATTGCATCTAAATATTTCTTTCTTAAGAACAAACCATACACCTCCTCTGAAATCAAATAATATCTATTAACTCTTATCTAAAATTCGGATCATCAAGGTTAACATTAATGCTTTCTGTAAAGGGGTCTTCAAATATAATAAATATATCAATACTATATCCACTCTGATAGGAATCAAAGCTCCACTCATTTTCGATCGTTAATCTGGCCACCTGATCCATCTGCTCACTTCCCGAAGAATTTATAACAGTTAATTCTTCAAGTGTACCCTGATCATTAACTTCCGCTCTTAAAATTACCTCACCGGTTTCTCCCCGGGAGACGGCATCTTTGGGATATGAAATAGGAGAACCACTCACCAGATCACCGGATTCAGGTATAACCTCCACCTCGTCTTCTCCGGCAATTTCAGTCTCCTGATCAGCCTCAATTTCAGTTCCTTCTTCATCCGGAATTTCTTCTTCAGATAACTCCTCCTCAGCATCTATCTGCTCTTCTTCAATTTCTGGAGCCTGCTCATCTTCTTCTACAGCTTCTTCTTCCAGGGCTATTTCCTGTTCACTGTCTTCAGCGGTAAAAATTTCTTCTGTCTGCGTTTCCGCCGCATCCTGTTCGGTTTCAACAACCTCGGATTCAGCCTCTTCAGCTGGATCAGTTTCCTGATCTTCGACAATTTCCGGCTCTTCCGGATCAGTTGTTTCAGGATCTTCAGGTTCCTCAGGTTCAGCTTCAGCTTCTTCAGTATCTTCAATCACCGGTTCTTCAATATCTTCATCTCCAGCAGTATCTTCTTCAATCTGTGGTTCTTCTTCTGGTTCTGGTGCTGTTTCAGTTAACATTTCTTCCTGAACCTCAGTTTCCAGCTCAACAAAGTGAACAGGACCTATATTTTCCCAGCCCTCTCCTTCACCTTCTGCCGCTCCGGTAATTTCCCAGACCGGGAAAAAATAAAAAAGAGTGAGGTGTACTACCAGAGAGATAACCAGATAAAGATAAAATCGATCATGATTCCTTTTCTTTCTCATTTACATCACACCACCCACAGGTTATTATCATTTTTAAAGGTCTTCCGGCTGCTCTCTTTCTGCAGCAAGAAATATATTATATACTCCCGTTTGCCGGAGAACATCCATAACCTGAACAATAAATTCATACCTTGACGCTCGATCAGCATTAATAATAACTGTCAGAGTCTCATCTTCAGCAACTTCCTCAGACACCAGCTCCTGAATACGGGGCAGACTTAACTGCTGATCCTGCAGATAAAAATCACCATCTTCAGTAATATTTATCACTAAATGTTCTTCAGTTTCCTCAGTTGCGGTAACTGCTCTCGGCAGCTGCATCTCCATGCCATAGGGGTTTGTTCTAAAAGAAGTAAAAAGCATAAAAAAGACCAGCAGAAAAAATATAACATCAATCATTGGTATAATATCTATAGAAGTCTTCTTTTTAGGTGAAGGTTTGAACATTGCTCTCACCTCTATCTTCAGAGCTTACTACTTCTATAATATCAACCATGCTTAGATTCATTTCATGTGCTTTTCTTTCCACAATATTACTGAAGTAAGAATAAAAAATAGCGGTGGGAATTGCTATTATAAGACCCACGGCAGTACTTATCAGGGCTGCTGCTATCCCGGAACTTATCTGGGCCGGAGCAGCTGTACCTACAGAAGCACCTAAAATATTAAAACTGTCAATAATACCGAGAACGGTTCCCAGCAGACCAAGAAGGGGAGCAATCATCGCAATAACATCCAGCACTGAGAGATGTTTTTCCATCTTTTTTATTTCATCTTCTCCTACTGCCTGCAGAACTTCCCTTATTCTCTCAGGATTTTCACTGTGATGGGCCAGGGCTGTGGACATCAATTTTGCATTAGGACCTTTTTTACCCTTGAGTTCATTTAAAGCACTTAAAATGTCATCCTCATCAACCATCATTTCTATTTTTTTAATCAGTTTTACCCCATCATCTTTATGACGCATGAAAAAAACAGTTTTTTCAATAATTACGGCCAAACTACAAACAGAAGCTATCAACAGAGGTATTGCCATGGGACCGGCCAGTGATAAAAAACTCCAGATTCTTACCAAAAAATTGGGCAAACTAAATCATCTCCTTTCAATAGGTTTTGAAATATTTTATATTGAATTAAATAAGTATAAAGAGAAAAGGGATTTATGTATTCAAGGAATAATTTCATCCTTTTCATAATATTCCCAAACATCATGCAAATGTTTAAAGACTTTCAGTTACAACCTGTTTAAAAATTATATAAAAGAAATATAATATTATAAAATAAAAATATAAGATAAAATATAATGACAAAAAAACTGTCTCTCTAAGTAATATTTCCTGTATATACTTATTCTGTATATACTTATGAATAATTATAGCATAATAGCTAAAGGTGGTCAACAGTAATAATCTCCCAAACTTACCGCTATATAAATTATTATCTGTTAAAACAGTTAAAATAAGAATATAATAAGAACCCCCCATAAAAAATGGGGGGGAGTTTTCATTACAACTAATTACTTAGCATATTCTACTTCCCTTACTTCGCGAATAACCACTACTTTTATCTGTCCGGGATAATCCAGATTTTTTTCGATTTCTTTTTTCAAATCTCTGGACAGTTTACTGGCCTTAACATCGTCAACCTGGTCTGATTCTACCATTACTCTTATTTCTCGACCGGCCTGAATGGCATATGCTTTTTTTACACCGGAAAAATTATTTCCGATTTCTTCCAGCTCTTCTAACCTTTTGATATAAGCTTCTAGAGTTTCTTTTCTGGCTCCAGGACGGGCTGCTGAAATAGCATCAGCCGCCGATACCAGTACAGCTTCAATAGACTCAAATTCAACATCACCGTGATGAGCTTCAATTGCATGCTGAACTCTTTCATTCTCACCATGTTTGCGGGCCACATCAACACCAATTCTGGAGTGAGGACCATCTACTTCATGATCAATTGCTTTACCTATATCATGAAGAAGTCCTCCTCTTTGAGCCAGACTAACATCGGCTCCCAGTTCTTCGGCCATAATACCGGCCAGATATGAAACTTCCAGAGAATGCTGAAGTACATTTTGTCCATAACTTGTCCGGAATTTTAAACGACCCAGATATTCAACCAGCTGACTATCAAGTCCATGAACCCCGGTATCAAATGTCGCCTGTTCTCCAACTTCCTGGATATGAGAGTCAAGCTCATCTTCAGCTTTTTCCACCATTTCTTCAATTCTAGCCGGATGAATCCTGCCATCTTTTATTAATTTCTCCAGGGCAATTCTGGCGACTTCACGCCGCATTGGATCAAATCCAGAAATTACAACTGCCTCAGGTGTATCATCAATAATTAGATCAATACCCGTTAAACTCTCCAGGGCACGGATGTTCCGACCTTCACGACCTATTATGCGACCTTTCATTTCATCATTGGGAAGCTGGACTACAGTAACCGTGTTTTCAGCCACATGATCAGCGGCACAGCGCTGTATTGCAAGGGATATTATTTTCCTGGCTTTTTTCTCGGCTTCTTCTTTCGCTCTTGATTTTTTCTCTTTTATCATTTTGGCAAACTCATGATCAAGTTCATCTTCCATTTTATTCAGCAGATACTCTTTTGCTTCTTCCTCGGAAAAATTGGATATTTTCTCCAGCTTTTCCTCCTGCTCTTTTTTGAGAGATTCAATTCTTTCTTGAGCCTGCTTGATTTTTTCTTCCTGGCCGGCAAGTTTTTCTTCCCGTTTTTCCAGATTTTCATTTTTCTTTTCCAGGTTTTCTTCCTTATTCATCAGCCGATTTTCCAGCTGCTGCAGCTCATTCCTTCTTTCCTGACACTCTTCATTGGCCTTTTCTTTTATAGCATGGGCTTCTTCTTTAGCTTCCAGTATAATTTCTTTTTTTTCGGATTCAGCCTCTCTACGGGCCGAGTTCCTTATTTTTCGGGCTTCTTCTTCAGCAGATTCAATACGAGCTTCAGCTATATATTTACGAATCAAAAAGCCTATTAATATTCCAATAGGCAAGGTGATTAACGCATACAACACACCTCCATTAATAATATTCACCCCCTATCATCAATTAATTTTTGGATTTTTGCTGTATTTTATTACATGCGTATCTGTATATATTTTATCTCTTTTGTCCCCTTATGTCAAGATGGCCGCTACTTCTTTTTTGCTTTATTCTTTTCATCACAGGTGTGTGCAAATTTTTATAACTCTGCTGTTTGTTTATTTTTTTATTATATTTAAATAAAAAAAGAGATGAAAAATAATTAATTTTTTAGTAATATTTCATTACAGCCATTCAGGATAGCCACTCAAATAT
>PWDW01000189.1 GCA_003553225.1 Halanaerobiaceae bacterium | reverse complement strand
ATTAAAAATTTGTACTGAATATTATTTTTACTTGACAATTGTCTGATTATGTAATATAAATTATATAGGACATTTAATATATATTTTTAATATATTTTAAATATATATACCAATCACAGGAGGAGATAATATGCCAACATACTTGTATGAATGTGAAGAATGTGGACGTTTTGAAAAGCTGCAGAAAATATCCGATGACCCTCTGGAAGAGTGTCCCGAATGCGGGGCCGGGGTTAAAAGATTAATTGGAAGTCCGGGAATTATTTTCAAGGGGTCCGGTTTTTATGTTAATAAAAAGAAAAAAAGTGAAGATAATAAAGATGGAGGCGAAAACAAAGAAAAAGTATCCTAAAGATAGCAAAAAAGGTTTTTTATAGACATAATTTCTTTTTTTATGTTTGGGTGTTTGTTAACAGGCTGGGGCTGCCCGGCTTTTCTTTTTTTGAAATTAAATGTAGAAACTGAAAAGTAAACACTGTATTTTTTTGGTAGGGGATAGAAAAGATATTAATTGGGTTATTCAGTACAGAAGGAGAAAAAAATGGAACTTGTTGCTGTAAAAAAATGCAGTTCTTATAATGATTATCTGGTCAAAAGAAAGTTAAAGGAGCTGTTTCAGCTTTTGGGAGGTATAGAGCAATTTGTCTCTGAGGGTGATTCTGTTCTGCTGAAGGTGAATCTGCTGATGGGTAAATCACCAGAGGAGGCGGTGACCACTCATCCGCTGGTGGTCAAAAACCTGGCTGATTTGCTGCTAAAAGCCGGGGCCGGGGAGGTTATAATCGGAGACAGTCCGGGCAGTCCCTTTAAGAAAACTATACTTAAAAATTTTTACAAGCAATCGGGTTTAACAGGGGCGGCCGAAGCTGAAGGTGTGAAATTGAATTATGATCTGGGCCACAAAGAGATGTCCTGGACCCGGGGTAAAGTGAGCAGGTCGTTTCCGGTATGTAATTTTGTTCAAAAAGCTGATGTTATTATTAATCTGCCCAAATTAAAAACCCATGGCCTGACACGTATGACGGGGGCTGTAAAGAATATATTTGGAGTGGTTCCCGGACTGATAAAAAGTGAATACCATATGAATATGCGGGAAGTCAGTCTTTTTTCGGATATGCTGATTGATCTTGCTCTTTTTATTGACCCGGATTTAAATATTATAGACGGAATAACAGGAATGGATGGTGCAGGTCCTTCAGGGGGAGAAGCTCATGATTTTGGATATCTGCTGGGAGCAGAATCACCTTTTGCTCTGGATACAGCAGCCTCCTATTTAATGGGCATCCAGTCTCCTGACCGGCTGCCCATGATTAAAAATGCCGGGCAGAGAGGGTTAGTCTCCAGACTTGAGGAATTAAAGCTGTGTGGTGATGAGCTGGTTCCCGATCTGGATACTGAGGTGCCTCCGGGCAGAGAAGATACCAACCTACTGGAGAACAGGCTGCCGGATATTATCAGCCATTTTGTGCTCCGCCTCCTGCGTTCTCATCCGGAGATAATAAAAGGCAGGTGTGTATTATGTGGTGCCTGTGTGGACAGCTGTCCGGCAGATACAATTTACCCGGAAGAAAAAAGTGTGAAAATTGATTATGAAGACTGCATTAGATGTTTTTGCTGTCAGGAGGTCTGCCAGTATGAAGCCGTAAGAATAAACCGTTCTTTGCTGGGCAGATTGATTTATGAATAAGCTGGGTTAACCTTTTCAGCGGCTGTATTTTTATGTTATTATAAATAAAACAGGGAGGGATTTTTTATGTCAGTTTATGATACTGCCAACCGACTGGCCCGGGAGATTAAAAACACGGATGAATATAAGTCCTACCAGGAGATAAGGGAAAAAATTTTAGAGGATGAATCAACCAGAGATATGCTTCAGGAATATATGGAGCATCAGATGAAGGTTCAATCAAAAAGAATGTCGGGGGAAGAGATAACTGAATCAGAAAAACAGGAAGCTGAAAGACTGGAAAATTTAATTGATATAAATTCAAGGGCCAAAAAATATATCCAGGCCGAGTACCAGATGAGCCAGATGCTGAATGATCTGCAGAATATTCTTTTTGGAGATCTGGAGATCGGTATTTTAAAGGAAGATGAAGATGAGAAAGCAGATCCAGCAGCCGATGAATAAAAGAATAGGGCTAAGATAACAGATAATAAAAAATGTGGCAATTCCTGTAAGCAATTGCCACATTTTATTTGCCTGTTTTTCATTTAGGCCTGCATATAGATAGATTTTATAGATATAGTTTTTTAGATATAGATTATATAATCTATATAGATAATGTTAGATGATTTTTTGGATATTTTATATTAACCCTACTGGATTTTTTCTATTTTTTCTATATGAAATCCTTTATATAAAATCCTTATAGTATAAAATATTGGCCAATGAACTATTAGTTTTTTAAGTTATTTGTTGTTTTTTATATATAGGCTGATAAAGAAGCTGTTAATTTAGCCGATAGATCTTGAAATTAATCATTTTAATTACTTAAATTAT
>PWDW01000181.1 GCA_003553225.1 Halanaerobiaceae bacterium | reverse complement strand
TTAAATTTATTTTGGCCGGTGCTGACAGCTTTATTTTTTTCATCATCAATCACTCCGAACATGATAAACATTATTATAATTATAACATATTTAAACCAATATCTCTATTATAATGGGCCAGCCACTCTGGATTAGGCTGCTTTCTGATTATCCTCAATTTCTTTATACCGACTGTTTTATAGCCGCAATAATCTCACCTTTATGCTGTTCAACCACATCATAATAGGTTATAATTTCTTCCCAGGGGACAGCTGGAGGACAGACTGATTTAATAGCCGAGGTTCAGCTTTTTACCTGTAACCGAGAATTCTTGTGTAAGAGGCCTGGCTCCTGTGAGTTCTGCACTGCGGGCATCAGGCTGCTGTCCTCCTACATATAGTTTATATTGTCCGGGTTCCAATTGCCTGCTGCCATCTTCCTGAAACCGGGCCATATCCTCAGGGGTTAAATCAAAGGAAACACTTTGTTTGGTATCCTTTTTTAGGGACACCCTCTTAATTCCTTTCAGCTCCCACTGAGGCAGCTTTATTCCTTTCTCCCGGGCAGTTAAATTTGTTAGATAAAGCTGAACCACTTCCTGACCCTCACAGGGGCCAGTATTTGACAAATCAGCAGCAACCGTAATTCTATCCCCGGCAGAGACCGATTCTGAGCTTAACCGCAGATTGGAATATTCAAAGTCCGTATAGCTAAGTCCATAACCAAAAGGATAAAGCGGATCTCCTTTAAAATAACGGTAGGTCCGTCCTTCCATACTGTAGTCGGTAAATTCCGGAAGCTGCTGTACCGATTTCACAAAAGTGAGGGGCAGCCGGCCTGCAGGGTTATATTTACCGGTGAGCACATCACCAAGAGCTTCTCCACCCTGCTGTCCGGGATACCAGGCTTCCAGAATAGCTTCTACATTTTCTTCTGCCCAGTTAACCGCCAGGGGGCTGCCGTTAAATAAGACCAGAATAACCGGAGTGTCCGTGTTGTTTACCACTTCTTTCAGCAGTTCCTCCTGGAGTCCGGGAAGTTTTAGATCTTTTTTATCTCCACCTCCATCGGACTCGGCTACCGCTCCTTCTTCCCCTTCCAGGGCTGGAGACAGGCCCAGACACATAATAACAATATCGGAATGCTCGGCAACACCAAGTGCTTCAGAAAATTCCGCCCGGGGACTTCTTCCCCAGAAAGAGCTTTCTGAGCTGGTAAGATCACAGCCCCTGGAATATAAAACCCGGGTATTCTCACCGGCCGCCTTCCTTATACCCTCAAGTGGGGTACAGTAATGTGAGGGCCGCCCATTATAATTACCCAGCAGCACATCTTTATTATCTGCATTAGGGCCAATAACTCCCACAATATCTTTCTCTGTTAAATCAATCGGGAGCAGGGAATCTTCATTTTTCAGCAGTACCATTGTCTCCCGGGAAGCTCTTTTATTTAATTTTTGATGTTCGGGGCTGTCATTTACAGTAAAGGGAATCCGGTTAAAGGGTACACTCTGGTCGGGATCAAACATACCAAGTTTAAAACGGGTTCTGAATAATCTTCGAATCGAACGATCAATGTTTTCTTCCGGAATCAATCCCTTTTCAACTGCATTCTGCAGACTCTCAAAAACACGACCACAGTTCAAATCACAACCATTATTAACAGCCAGAGCAGCTGCTTTTTCTGCAGTATCAACCACTTTGTGCCTTTTATAAATATCTTCAATTGCCCCACAGTCAGAAACCACATGACCCTCAAAACCCCATTTATCACGGAGTATATCTTCCAGCAGTTGATCACTGGCACAGGCAGGTTTACCATTCACCCTATTGTAGGCACCCATGACCGCCTCTACATCGGCTTCTTTTACCGCAGCCCGAAAAGCTGGAAGATATGTCTCCCAGAGGTCTTTATCGGAAACTCGAGCATCAAATTCATGTCTCAGAGACTCCGGCCCACTGTGTACAGCATAATGTTTGGCACAGGCTGCAGCCTGCATATAATCGGGATCATCTCCCTGCAGACCTTTAATAAAAGCTACCCCAAGTCGACCGGTTAGGTAGGGGTCTTCACCATAGGTTTCCTGGCCCCGACCCCAGCGGGGATCCCGGAAAATATTGATATTGGGAGTCCAGAAGGTAAGTCCTTTATATATTTCCCGGTCCTCATATTTTACTGACTGATTATATTTTGCCCGGGCTTCATCTGAAATAGCAGCACTAACTTCCTTAATAAGTTCGGGATTAAAGGATGCAGACATTCCAATAGCCTGGGGAAAAACAGAGGCCACCCCTGCTCTGGCTACTCCATGTAAACATTCATTCCACCAGTTATATTCACGTATACCCAGATGACCTATACTGGAAGAATAATAAAGCATCTGACTGACCTTCTCCTCTAAAGATAATCGGTCTATTAGATCATCTATCCGTTTTTCTATTGGCTGGTCGGGATCTTTAAAAACAGGCACTTTTTTTCGCTTATCATTTTTTTCTTTGTTATTCATTTCTTTATCATTCATTTCTTTATCATTCATT
>PWDW01000210.1 GCA_003553225.1 Halanaerobiaceae bacterium | reverse complement strand
TTTACTTTGTAGTTATACTTCACGGTTTCTTTTTGTAGATCCCAACGGCTATGATCGCTGCCAATAACAGTAGATACGATGTAAACCCTGGAATCCCATCCTCATCCTCTTCTTCGACATACACATCTTGAGCTTTGAGCTGTTCTTTCCTGTCCAACTCCTGGAGTGTCGGGTAGCCATCTTCCTCAACATCGTCTTCATCTTCTTCTACCGTTTTCCAGAACTCTTCGAAGTCAAAACCGTCCATATTATCATCTGCATAGGTTCCGGTCATCTCCTCAGTGGTTAGACCTGTCCCACCATCACTTTCTTCCTGTCCTGAAGTATCTATATCCCAATAAGAGTTCTTCACCGTCGCGTCCAAAAAGTTCTCTCCAACGAATCCGCCTACATTTTCTTCACCGGTCACTTCTCCTACAGCATATGAGTTCTCCACCTTTACATCTTGACCATAATTTTCTCCAACGAATCCACCTACATTTTCTTCACCGGTCACTTCTCCTACAGCATACGAGTTCCTCACAATCGCATCTACACGTGCATTTGAACCGACAAAGCCCCCAACATTTGTATCTCCAACAACGTCTCCTGTAGCATATGAATTCTCAACTAGACCATCTGTATTCAAGCCTAAAAGTCCGCCTACATTTTCGTCTCCACTCACTCCTCCCTCAGCATACGATTTTGACACCGGAGCGTTGTTGTGACCTATTAGCCCACCTATACTTTCTTCGCCGCTGACATCACCTGTAGCGTATGAGTTCTCAAGTGTATCATAATTCGATCCTATAAGTCCACCGACACCCCAAATTCCACTTACATCTCCTGTTGCATATGAGTTCTCCACGATTTCTCCCCTTTCATTAGAGCCTATGAGTCCGCCTACACTACTTTCACCGCTGACGTCTCCTGTTGCATTTGAACCAAAAATTGTTCCACCCCTGTTATATCCAACTAATCCACCTACATTGGTTCCTTCTCCGCTGACCTCTCCTGTAGCATAAGAATTGTTCAATGGGTCCCATGAGTTCACTCCAACGAGTCCGCCTACACTCGAATTTCCGCTCACAGCAGTGGTCGAATAAGAATCCTCAACAGTGCCAACCTTCGATCCTATCAGACCTCCTACATACCTTTCACCGCTCACGTCTCCAGTAGCATATGAATTCTCCATCGTACTATTGTATGCTAACTCTCCCGCGAGACCGCCTACATACACGGCCCCGTTAATATCCACATCTTCCAGCCCGATGTTTTCAACTGATGCTTGATCTACCTGACCGAACATCCCCACATGAGATACGAACGGCATATCCAATTCTAGATCGGATATGACGTGATCCTGACCGTCGAAGTCCGCCTCAAGATACGGTATGAATAATTCTGGTTGCTCACTCATGTCTAAATCCTCTACTAGCCTGAAACTGTATTCGCTGTTTCCGGCGAATCCTAAAAGGTCACGGATGCCTTGGATAGAATCTATCTCGTAATGTCCGTTCGATGGAACAAGCGTTGATTCGTAATCCTCGATATCTAGTGACAAATCATCGATCCAATCCTCGTACTGTTCTTCAAAAAGACCACCTCGAGTAACTACGTTTTCGTTGTTGATAAGAACTTCGTCTATGTTATAATGAGAGTTATCAATCCTGCTTCTACCTCTATTTAATCCAACAAGACCACCTACATTTTTTCCGTTTCCGCTGACTTCACCTGTTGCATAAGAGTTCTCCACCTTAGCCTCAATGCCTGAACTATCTCCAACGAGTCCGCCTACACGTTCTTCTCCACTTACGCTTCCAGTGGCATACGAGTAGGATACAGTTTCATAGTTATCTCCGACGAGTCCACCTACACGCCCGTTTCCGCTCACATCTCCTGTTGCATATGAGTTTTCCACTGTACCGGAATTCTCTCCAACGAGCCCACCTACAAATAAGTCTCCGACGATGTCTACTGCTGCATAAGAGTTTTCCACCATGCTTTCATGCCATTTCCCTCCAACGAGCCCGCCTACACGATTGCCACCGCTCACATCTCCTGTAGCATATGAATCAAAAATAGTGCCGCCAATACTAACACCCGCGAGCACGCCTGCACCATCTTCTCCGCTCACGTCTGCATCAATCACGCCTAGGTTAGTTACTTCAGCGCCATCAACGATATATCCAAATAGTCCAACATTATCTGTTCCCGAGCGATCTATGTATAGATCTTTTATCTCGTGCTCGTCCCCATCGAAAGTACCTGTGAACTCGTCCCCAGAATCTCCTATGGGATCCCAGCCATCCTCGGTATCGACTAACTCGTCGTATCCTTCCGTATTTTCATTCAAATCGTTCATCAAGGCATACTCGCCGTCTAACTCATCTCTTATTGCGTCCAAGTCATGCCAATCGTAAATTTCTGTCGCTTCAGATTCAGTTCCCTCGATGCTTTCAATAACTCTTTCTCCTCCATCCCTCGCCTCGCCTCCTACCGCTACCAGCATCCCGCTGAGCAGCATAGAGAGAGCGACAGCGA
>PWDW01000200.1 GCA_003553225.1 Halanaerobiaceae bacterium | reverse complement strand
CCATTTTTGCTGGGAGTGATCCTGCTCAGCAGTTTTATGAATGGGATTTATTATCTGCCTATTATTATCAGATCTTTTTTCAGCTCCGGAACAGAAAAAGTGAGATATGAGTGGGAGTTTTCCAGACTGGATAAAAAAGTATGGGTGCCCATGATGTTTATTGCGGCTGCCTTGATTGTATCCGGTATTTTCCCCAATATACCCCTTTATTTTATAAATAAAATTGTCACTGAGCTGCTTGTTTTATAATATCAGAAGCTGCACAAAAAGCTGTAATTTTTATAAAAGGAGAGAGCTTATAAATGGAGATTCCCTTGAAAGTAATGCTGGCCTTCATTTTCCCCATCACTGCTACCCTTATCTATATATTTGTTTCTCGTCCCAGGAATTCTTATTTTGTTTCCGCATTTCTTTTTGTGTATGCTTTTCTGGTTCTGGGAATTTCTCAGGGAGTAATACTGGGTCCGGTTAATGAGAGCTTCTTTTTTCCTTTTATGTTTTCGGCCGGAGATTTATATGCTAATTTGTTGAGATTTTCCCTGGCCTTGACAGGTAGTGTTATAATATTATATAATAGTAAGAAAAAGGATTTATTATTTCACATTGTTTCTGTCTGGGCTATCAGCAGTGCTATCATACTTACACTCGCTGAAAACTTGCTCACTTTTTATCTATTCTGGGAAATGGTTACCATCAGTGCGGCTGGTATCATTTTTTTGCGCAGAAATTCTAGAGCCTATCGAAATGGAATTATATTCCTGCTCACTCATCTGGTAGGAGGACTGCTGCTGTTAATGGGTATTGTAAAACATTATAAGGAGGCAGGTAGTTTACTGCTTCAGGAACCTGAAGCGGGAATGATTTTTTTCCTGGTGGCTGTAGGCATAAAAACCGCTTTTGTTCCCCTTCATTTTTGGTTGATTCAGGGTTATCCTTCAGCTCACTGGAGAGGCACGGTTCTGCTTTCTGCCCTGAGTACAAAAGTGGGGGTTTATGCTGTAGCCCGGCTTCTTGAACCTTCACTTATGGTTGCCTATATGGGTGGGATAATGGCCATTTTTGGAATAATAATGGCTCTATTACAGAAAAAAATGCGTCCTTTACTGTCCTATCATATTATTAGTCAGGTGGGCTATATGGTAGCCGGGGTCGGGCTCGGTCTAAGCCTTAGTGTTGATGGAGGACTTCTGCATTTATTAAATCATATGCTGTACAAAGCACTGCTGTTAATGAGTGCCGGAGCGGTAATTTATACCTGTGGAACTGAAAAGTTAAGCAAGCTTGGAGGATTGCTTAAAAAAGCACCTCTGATTAGTGTTTCTGCTCTGGTGGGCTCTCTTGCTATCTCAGGGATACCTCCCTTTAATGGTTTTATCAGTAAGACAATGCTTAAATATGGTACAGAGGATGAGAGACTGCTTTCAATAATGCTGCTGGCAGCGGGAGTAGGAACTGTAATGTCTTTTAGCAAGTTTATGTTTTTTGGTTTTATTCGTCAGCGTTCTTCAGATGAAGAACAGTTAGAGTTCAAACCACTTCCCGGGAGTATGAAATTTTCTATGACCATTCTCTCAGGTATTGTAATTCTTCTCGGCATATTCCCCCAGGTATTAATGAGCTTAACTCCTTATGGTTCTTCAACTTTCGTTTACAGTTTTTCTTCTGCAGGCAGCTCACTGCTCACAGGCCTGGTGGGTCTGATAATTTTCTTTATAATAAGACCATTGATTGATCCATCGGCCAGATTGCTTATTCACCGTTATCTGGATTTTAGTACGGAAAAAGTTAATAATTTCCTGGACAGTATTTATTTTAGGGGTAGGGAAGCTGTTCTGGATAAAAGTGCTCCGGGGATCAGTACTTCTTTCTGGATTATTTTGTTTGTAGCTGGATTGTTTTTTGCTTTTTTACTGGCCAGTTTACTTTTCTAGTATTATAAAAGAGTTTTTATATACTATTAATAACAGGGTGAAAAAAATATGTATAAATTACTGATTTTATTACCCATTATAATTCCTATAATTGGTAGTATACTTTATTTAAAATGTAATCTTTTCTCCGGAAAATACAAACCACACCTTATGGTAGGTACGGTTTTTTTAACCTTTCTTTCCACTATGATTTTTTATCCAGTCATCAGCACAGGGAGTACTATTAATTTCAGAATTGGTTCTGTCCTGCTGCTCGGTATTTCATTTAAGATTGATATTTTTAGTTTTTTTATGGTGGCTGTTGTATCTCTGCTCTGGATTCTTATCTCGATTTATGCCGTAGAGTATATGGAAAATGACAGAAAGAAAAATAGATTTTTTGTGTTTTTTTTGCTTAATTTAAGTGGAGCAATGGGTTTTTTCCTGTCCGGTGATGTTATCACTATGTTTCTCTTTTTTGAGTTATTAACAATTTTTTCCTATATTCTTGTTGTACATCGGGAAGATGAACAGGCACTTAAAGCTGGCAATAGATACATTTTTTTAAGTCTTATTGGTGGACTGGGATTTTTGTTTAGTATTGTTGTAACCTATATAAATGGAATTTCTCTTTCTTTTGCTTCGGGGGGGATGGTCTCAGAGGCTTCTCCGTTGATTAGTGCTGCTTTTTTTGTCTATATGGTGGGGTTCAGCATTAAAGCTGGTATTTTTCCTTTTCATATCTGGCTTCCGGTAGCTCATCCGGTGGCCCCATCTCCGGCCAGTGCTCTGCTTTCAGGAATAATGATCAAAACTGGTGCTTTCGGGATGCTGAGGATTATTTATAATATTTATGGAGTTAATTTTATTCAGAGTATGGGCTGGGATAGTGTGCTGCTGGCTATAGCGGGTATTACTATTTTTCTGGGTTCAGCTGCCGCCATTTTTGAAAAAGATCTTAAAAAACGGCTGGCCTATTCAAGTATAGGGCAAATGGGATATATCTTTTTGGGTATGTTTCTTTTTAATCAGTCCAGCTTAACGGGAGATATATTTCATATTGTTTCTCACGCAGTTATGAAGTCCTGCCTTTTTCTGGCTGCAGGGATTATAATTTATAAAACTGGTAAAAGGAATATAGAGGAATTGAAAGGTATAGGACATAGTATGCCGGTAACGATGATATGTTTTTCCCTGGCAGCACTGGCCATGATTGGTTTTCCTCCTTTTACGGGTTTTATAACAAAATGGGAACTTTCTATGGGAGCACTACAGGCCGGTCATCCCGAATATGTGGCTCTGTTTTTACTCAGCAGTTTGATGAATGGAATATATTATTTTCCGATTATAATCAATGCCTTTTTTGTTTCACCTGAAGACAAAGAGATAAAGGAATTTGAGACTGGAGAAAATGTTTCCTGGAAAATGCTGTTTCCGGTTTCAATTCTGGCTTTAGGTACTTTTATTTTTGATATTATTCCAGCTAATATTCCGCTTAACATGTCCGAAAAAATTGCCCGGCTGCTTTTAAACATTTAATAAAACGAGAGGAGGTGTCCTAAAAATGAACGAAACCGCTGTTCTGGAAAGTTTTTTACTGCCCATGATAATTTTAATACCAATGGTAGGGGCTTTTGTATTATATGCTGCCGGTGTTTATTCCCGCAATTTAAGGAATATATTGTCTGTTGTTTTTTCTGCTCTACCTCTTTTAATACTGATCCGTTTTTATTTTATTATTCAAGATACTTCTGTTATCTATAGAATCGAGGGGCTGCTGGACTACGGTTTGACTTTTTCTCTGGATATGTTGAGCTTTATTTTCGCTTTGATGGTAGCTATAGTATGGTTTTTAACTTCACTGTATCTAATTGATTATTTCACTAATGAAAAGCATCAGGAACGTTTTTATTTTTTCCTGTTTTTAACTCTAAGTGGTTCTTTAGGAACTGTTTTGACTGCAGATTTATTCACCCTGTTTGTATTTTTTGAATTGATGTCTATGGCTTCTTATGTGTTGATAGTGCATAAAGAAGATTTAATTTCCATTAAAGCGGCCAATAAATATTTGCTGATGGCCGTATTTGGAGCACTGGCTCTACTAATGGGGATTATATTTGTCTATCATTATACGGGTACTGTGGCTTTAGTTCCTATGGTGGATTATCTTCCTGAAACCGGGATAAAGTATTTAATTGCCGCTCTTTTTATTGTTGGTTTTGGTATAAAAGCCGGAATGTTTCCGGTGCATATCTGGCTTCCTGATGCTCATCCGGTGGCCCCCACTCCGGCCAGTGCTCTTCTGTCCGGGGTTATGATTAAGCTGGGAGTTTATGGTTTAATCAGAGTTTTTAATATTATGTTTATACCAGAAGGTTTAACCTCAGTGGGGAGCTCTTTTGCCAGCAATATGGGTTATGTAATTATTTTGCTGGGTTTTGTAACCATGTTTTTGGGAGCTTTTCTGGCTCTATTTCAGGTAAATATGAAAAAAATCCTGGCCTACAGCAGTATTAGCCAGGTTGGCTATATTATTACGGCGGTTGGAATTGCGGGTTATATGGGATTGGAGGACACCTCGGGTCTGGGTTCGGCTCTATACCATGTAATTAACCATGCTTTGTTTAAAAGTCTGCTTTTTTTGGTGGTCGGTATAATATATTATCGAATCCATGAACTTAATATTAATAAAATAAGTGGATTAGCCCGTAAGATGCCTTTTGTTACAGCTGTTTTTTTGATTGGTATGGCAGGGATAATAGGTTTCCCCGGTTTTAATGGTTATGTTAGTAAAGTGCTTTTACATGAGGCAGTGGTCGAATCATATCAATATCAGGGTAGTAAGCTTCTTTATTATGGAGAAAAGCTCTTTAAATTAACCGGTATTCTGACAGCCGCTTATTTTATGAAGATTTTGATTCCGGTTTATCTGGGGAAAATGTCAGATAATGTAAAAAATATCAAAAATAAAGGCAGTAATATGATGAAATTAAGTATTGGAGTACTGGGTCTGTTTATTATGTTTATTGGCTTATTTCCAGGCCAGGTATTTCAGTATATACTGCAGCCTGCACTGCAAGAGAGGGTTACAGCTGAGTTTGTAGCCCATCTGGATCATATTTTTGAAATGGTTCATATACAGAGTGCTGTATTTACTATTTTTTATGGATTTATAGTTTACATGTTTTTAAGAGTGACCCGGTTATTTGCCGTTCATTTAAATAGAAACTTGAGTCTGGAATATTTAATTTATCGCCCCTTAATCAGTATTTTCTTTTATTTTAGTGATATTTTTATCTCTATTTTTGATAAAAAATTAACTCACAGCTATGACAGTACTTTCCATATTGGTTCATATTTTAGTAAACTATTTCTTTTAGTTTTTGACTATGAAAATGGCCTCCAGCAGCAGCATGAAAGCCAGGACAGTAAAATAGATCAAATTTCCAGTGGACTCCGTGATACGGCTATTTCCTCTGTTGAAAAATTACAGGAAGGTTATAACCATCATTTTTCTGATATTCACTGGGATATAAAAAACCTGGATTTTGATCTGTATATACTGGTACTGGTTCTGCTTATGGTTCTGGTTTTTATGTGTCCCGGCCTGTATTATTTTATCTAAAATGCTTCAAGAAAACCCATCTGAATCTTATTTTTGATTTAGGTGGAAAGGTTCACAGATGTTCTTATCAGCTGACAGCAATATATACTTAAAACTTACCAATGGCTATGGAGGAGAACCTATTTTTAATGGAGGCCATAACTGACATCCTCCCCGCCGATTACATCAGCGAGGCTTTCTCGGCTGAAATTCGGTAATATCCCGACCGGTCAGATAATTTCATTGACAAAATGAACAAAATAATGTAAAATTAAGATGCAGCGGGATAGGATACTGGCTTTGTTTATTTCTGTTGTTATTTACGCACCTTGAAATTTAAAGGAGGGAGGTATATCAATGATTCCTCAAAAGACAAAAGATATTGAAAAGTGTCAGCATCTTAAGGAATCGGCCAATAGTGATGTGAAGTTTTGTGAACATTATGCCTATAATGATGAAACTCCCTGTCCGGATTAAGTTAAAAAAGTTTGTCTGGAAAAATATCATAAAAGTTCCTGCTGTTAATTCACAAATAATTAAATATTTGAGTAATTTGATTTTAGCTTTAATATTTATATTAATGTCAAATATATTAATTTCAAAAAAATTCTTCGGGAGAAGGTGGGTGAATTTATAGCAAGATGTGAAAGATAAAGCTTTCACTTTTTTTGAAATAAAAATTTTGAAAATTTAAACAAGGTATATTTAACTCATATAATCTATCTGAGCTATTCCTGGTTTATTTTGTCAGAGCTGTTATTACTATCCTTTTGATCCAGGCACTCCAGGATTTGTTCAAAACCGATACCGTATTTTTGTGCTATATCCCGGGCATAACTTTTTCCTTCTGGTGGTTTGGGGACAATTTTAAATGTACGCCGGGCGGTAAAGCTTTGTTTTCCTGTGTTTTCCCGGTCCACTTCAGCTACCAGACTTTTTACTCTGCTGTCTCCCTTTACTTCCTGGTTAATGGACGGTATGTTTTCCGCAAGCTCATGCAGGTGAGTGGTGAAGATAACCCGGCAGCCCAGAATTCGAAGTCCTTTTACAATATTTTTTAATAAATAAAGACTCTCTCCGGGGCTGGTACTGGAAAGAGATTCATTCAGCAGTATCAGACTGTTTCGGGATGCCTCCTGAAATAGTCTGGACAGCCGGCGAGCCTCTTTGCCCAGACGGCCGTCCCTGGTGTCCGGAACTTCCTGTTCTGTAAAATGAGTGTACACCCGGTCGGCTGGGCTCATTTCAGCTTTACTGCCCGGGATGTAGATACCGGCCTGAAAAAGAACCTGAGCAATCCCGGCTGCTCTTGTAAATGTTGTTTTTCCACCCTGGTTGGGTCCGGTCAGGATATAGATACGGGCCTGATCATTAAATTCTAAATCATTGGGTACTATCCTGGAGGACAAATCGATGGTGAGCTCCGATTTGTCTTTTCCCTTTCTTTCCATTCTTTTTTCTTCTTCTTCAATTAGCCCTAAAGCCAGGGTCAGATCAGTAAGATCATTAATATTTGCAACCCTTGCTTCCCGGGTTCTGGTTTGGGGTTTACACATTTTCAACCCGTATTTTTGCAGTTTTTTAATGGTCCTTCCGGCTCCGATGTAAAAATACAGCTCTTTTTTCATTTTTAGAAGAAATTTTTCTCTGTAATTTACATAACGGGAAATGGCTTTACCTATAGGGGTCAGTACTTCTGTGAAGATTTCATTTAATTCTCTAAAAAGCCCCTGCCTAACTGCTTTATATTCTTTATCTTTACTAATAATATTTTGCAGAGGTGATACTCCATAGAATTCATCATCTTTATCATCCAGGTTAAAGAGCCGGGAAAAAAATGATTTTTTTTGAAAAGGTTGTGGTTCTACGGACAGAAAAACCGCTTCTTCAGGCTCCAGACGGGCATTAAGATTAATTCCTATGGTAACACAGGTCAGTTTATCAAATTCTTCTTTTAGCTCCGGTAGTTCCTGCTGTAAATTTTTAAAATCAGCACTGCTGATCAGAGTATTTATAAAATCTCTGAGTTTTTTCAATCCTTCAGAACTGATATTTGTTGTTTGTTCCAGAAGAGAAGCCAGTTTGTTCATACACTGAACATAAATATCGAGCATTTTCAGTCTCCAGGCTGTATGAACCAGTTTGTCATTTCCCATTTTGCTTTCCGGTTTTTCATATTTTTTAATTTGTTCTATAAGTTCAAAAATTTCATTAAACCCTTCAATTAGCCGGGCTGGATTATTTAAGAAATCTTCCAGTATGTCAAGGCGATATTTAATAACCCGGGGGTTATCACACAGGCTGTTTAGCATTTTACGGACTTCATAGTAGTGCCGGTCATCATAGGAGAGTTCCTCAGCTATTTGTTTTATCCCCAGATCAGATATAGTTTTATTAGACAGCAGATCCCGGTCTCTGTATTGTTCCGGATCAATTTCTTCCGGCCACAGTAAACTAAAATTTTTGCTGAAATCAACAATCTGCTCCTGTTCCATTTTATCCCTCCTGAACAGCTGGCTTCTTAATTATGGTTAATAGGTTAAATATCTCCGGAGTTAAGCTGTAGAGTGCCAAAAAGTGGTTTAAAAAATTGTGAGTAAAACAAATATTATATAAAAAAATCAAAGTAAAGTTGATTAAAACACCGGGGTTGGGAATATTTTTTAAAAAATAGCAAAATAGGTTTTTAGTTATTTTTATTATTTCAGCTTTATACATATAAAATTTCTCGAAAAACAGCCAGACTCCTCCCCGACCTATTTACATTATTAAGAAGATATATTACAATTGATTAAGGGAGGAATTACTTTGAGTTTTTTAATTATTACCGGACTGTCCGGAGCGGGAAAATCCACAGCTCTTAATTTTTTAGAGGATAAGGGATATTTCTGTGTCGATAATCTGCCTCCGGTCCTGCTGGATAAGTTTGCTGAACTCTGTGCCCGCTCTGATATGCAAAGGATTGCTGTGGTGATTGATATTCGGGGGGGCAAATTTTTTGATGATTTTTTTCAGCAGCTGACCATTCTTAAAAAAAATGGCATAAATTATGAGATTATTTTTCTGGAGGCCTCTGATAGGACGATTATATCCCGCTATAAAGAAACCCGGCGCCGTCATCCGCTGGCGGAAGAGGGGCGGATTCTGGAAGCTATTCAAAAGGAAAGAGAGCTTCTGGAAGAATTAAAGGGACAGGCCGGAAGAATAATTGATACTTCCCATATTGATGTGAAGGGGCTTAAGCAGGAGCTTCAGGATTTATATGATTTTCAGAGGGATGAAAAAAAGAACCTTTCTATTGACATTACTTCTTTTGGCTTTAAGTATGGTATTCCCCTGGATGCGGATATAGTTTTGGATGTTAGATTTTTACCCAATCCCTATTATGTTGACTTTTTAAAGGAAAAAACAGGACGGGAGCAGGATGTTATTGATTATATAGAGAAGTGGCCGATTACAGAGGAATTTTTCCAGAGACTGTTTAGCTTTATTGAATTTTTGCTTCCCGAATATCACAAAGAGGGAAAAAGTCATCTGGGAATTGCCATTGGCTGTACGGGAGGTCAGCACCGTTCGGTTTTTACCGTGGATAAGCTTAAGGATTTTCTTGAAAAAAAGGAATTTCTGGTCCGCAGTGAACACAGAGATATAGATAAATAAATTTACTGCATAAATTACTTCAGGGTATGAGAGAGGATTCAGTGTTATGGATAAGTTAAAATGGCTTTATCCTGGTCTGCAGGTAAAAAGATGGATTTTGCTGGTTATTGTAGGACTTTTTCTGGTTAGTTCCGGTCTGGCGGTGGTGACCGGAATTCATGGGGGCCTGCTTTTTGAAGAAGTTCTGGCCCGGGTTACGTTCTATTTATCGGGTGGCTATTCCTATGCAGCACGTATAATTTCAGGTATATTTATTATTTTATGGGGACTGCTTTTGTCTTTCTGGGCCCTGAGCAGCATCGAGAAAAATTTAAGCCGGAAGGTGCTTTCTGATGAAAAGCTGGTTGATGTGCTGTATAAAGAAAGCCACCTTAAGAAAGGACCCTGTATTGTATCTCTGGGTGGAGGAACCGGGTTATCCAATTTACTGCGGGGTTTAAAGGAATATTCCAGTAATATTACAGCAGTGGTTACTGTGGCCGATGATGGTGGAAGTTCGGGAAAACTCAGAGAAGAAATGGGTATTTTGCCTCCGGGTGATATCCGCAGCTGTTTGATTGCCCTGGCCGATAGAGAGCCTTTAATGCAGAAACTGCTGCAGTACCGATTTAGTACAGAAGGTGATCTGGCAGGTCATAGTTTTGGGAATCTTTTTATTGCTTCCATGAATGAAGTGGTTGGTGGCAGTTTTGAGGAAGCGGTATCGGCCACCAGCAAGGTGCTTGCGGTAAGAGGACAGGTTCTACCGGCAACCAATAAAAATATTCAGCTGGGGGCTGTTTATGAAGATGAGACTATTCTTATCGGGGAATCAAAAATCCCTGATAGAAATAAGGATATTAAAAAAGTATTTCTTAAACCCCACAGCTGTCAGCCTACTGCAGCTACTCTGCATGCTATTTCGGAGGCGGATATTATTACTATTGGTCCGGGAAGTTTGTATACCAGTATTTTGCCCAATCTCATGGTAGAAAATATTGCAGCCGCTGTTCGTAAAAGCAGAGCTCTTAAAATATATATATGTAATGTTATGACCCAGCCCGGGGAGACTGATGATTTTACAGTAGGAGATCATATCCGGGTCCTATATCAGCATGTGGGAGATAATTTATTTGACTATGTTCTGGTTAACACCCAAAAGGGAGCACCGGAATTAAGGAAGCGATATCAGGAGGAAGGTGCTTTCCCTGTTCAGTTAGAAAAAAATGTAGAACAAAAATATAACCTGAATATTCTTCAAGGAGCACTGCTTTCTGAAGACAATTTTATGCGGCATGATCCTCAAAAAACAGCAGCCCGTATTATAGAATTACTGGAGGAAAACTAAATGAGTGATTCTTTTTCAGATCGGGTAAAGGCAGAACTTATAGAGATTTATTCTGGTACAAAAGCTGAGCTGTCTGCCTTAATTCGGATGAATGGCACTTTGCATATTGAAGAAAATAAGATTTCTGTGCGAATCCAGTTTTCTCTGGGCTCACTGGCCCGCAGGATTTATTCCATAATTAAGGATAAGTATGGTCTAAAAAGTGAAATAATAGTACGCTATAATTATAATTTCAAAAAGGATTACTCCTATGAAATAGTTATTGTACCCCAGCCCGAACTCGATGATTTTCTGCAAAAGATGGGTTTTCTGGAGGATTCACATAAACCTGTTTTTAGAATTCACAAGGAGATCAAAAAAGACCGGTCCCGAAAAACGGCTTATCTGCGGGGTGCTTTTTTGGGTGGTGGTTCTATAAATGATCCCCATGGTGAATACCATCTGGAAATAAGGTGTGAACACCGGGTTCATGCTGAAGATTTGTTATCTCTTTTATCTGATTTTGATCTGGAGGCCAGTATGATAGAACACAAAAATAAGTTTGTGGTTTACCTGAAAAGTTTTTCCCTGATCACAGTGTTTTTAAATATCATAGGAGCCAGCAGGTCTCAGCTGGAGATGGAAAATGCACGGACAGTAAAAAAAGTAAAAAATGAAACTAACCGCAGGGTGAATGCGGAAACAGCTAATCTGGGCCGAACTGTGGAGGCAGCCCAAAATCAGCTGGAAGATATAGCCTTGATTGAGAAAAAAAAGGGTCTGGAGGAGTTAACCGACAGTCTTCAGGAAATAGCATTTCTGCGCCGGGAAAATCCATATGCGAGTTTAAGAGAACTGGGGGAGATGCTGGATCCCCCGTTGAGCAAATCGGGTGTAAACCACCGGCTGCGCAGAATTAAAAAAATTGCTCAGAATTTGCAGTAATGATCTTAATAGGCTGTTTTTACTGCTGCAGATTTATTAGATAAATTAAAATTTAAATTAACCTAAATATAAGATTTATTTACATGATTAAGGAGGAATTTCACAAAACATCTAGAATAAATGATAGTGGATAACAAAATATTTGCTGCCTGAGGCAGTAAAAATTAGTATTAGGGGGAGATAAATATGAGCATTACCATTGGAATTAATGGATTTGGAAGAATTGGGCGTAATGTATTTAGAATTATTCAGCAGAAAGGTTATGATATTGAAGTAGCAGCAATTAATGATATTGCTGACAAGGATAATCTGGCTTATTTGTTAAAATATGATTCTGTACATGGAACTTATGATGG
>PWDW01000222.1 GCA_003553225.1 Halanaerobiaceae bacterium | reverse complement strand
TTTATGTTTCTCTGCCCAAGCCTGTGCCAATTTAGTCTCAGCTTTACTGAACAGTTTGAAAGCCTCATCAAGTTCTTCATGACCTGTCTCATCTTCATCTATGTTCAATGAAATATGCTTTACTCTCTCTCCTATCTCCTTCACTTCCTCTGATTCAAGATGACCTATCACATCATCCGTTATCGGTGTATCATAAGTCAGTATCGTATCTTCTATCTTCAACCTGTCTCCACTCTCTATCACTCCTATCTCAAATTTCCCTTTTTCAAATCCATAAGAACCGTACTTCCGTATCACTGATAAACCATATCCATTTTCAAATAACCACTTTTTACAATACGGGTCTCGTTCTAATATCTCTGTATCTCTATCTTGTTTATCAAATATCTCTTTCGCCTTTTCTATCTGATGCTTATACCTCATCTCAAATCCTTCCATCTCTGTATCATCTCTTGTATCTACTGCCCACTCATCAAACTTATCTTCAAATACTTCCGGGTCTTCCATCTCTATCACCTGTTCTCGAACAACTGCTTGTAATAATTCCATAGTCTATCCGCCTTCTCGTCGTCTATCCTTCGCCATATCTCTTCCTTGCCCCAATATCCTATCACTCTACTCGTATGCGTCTCTATCTCTAAGTGCGGTCCACCTGTGCCCGTTACAACGTATATCTCCGATACTCTTCCTAATAAATCTACCGTCAACTTTACATCCAACGGGTCTATCTCCTCTATCACGTCATCCGACTCGTTAATCCTCTCTTTAACGTGCTCTACACTCGATTTTAAATGCTCCTTTATATCTGTCATCTCTATCAATCCCCTCTCGGTAATACCAACGAATCGTCCTCATCGTCTTCTTCCTCACAATCGTTATACTCTTCCTCTTCTTTCTCCGTATCTTCTTTGGGTGATATATCTATCTCTAAACCCATATTTCCAAGTACATCTTTCAACTCCTCTACTGTCTGCTTGTCTACCTCTACTTTGTCCTCTTCTTCTTCTTGCTTTTCCTCTCTCTCCGATTCTTTTGGCTCATCGTTATAATCGTGCTCTTCTACTTCCTGAAACGCCTTTTTATTTATCTCTTCCTTGTGCCTTATGTCTGCCTCATATCTACCTGACCTTATCCAAGTTACCTGAGATACATTTCCTCTGTCGTCTTCCATCACATCCGCCATCTTCCTCATAAAATTGATTAACGCCGTCCTACCTACTACTTTCGTGGTCCAAATGTGCTGTCCTTCTCCATAGATTTTCACTACCTTAAAAGTCGCATCTTGCTTCGACATTTTTTCTCAACTCCTTCTTTTCTCAAATTATACCCATCTGTCTCATAGGACTCTTACATCCCTTTGGGCATTCTCCGTCATCTTCCACACGATAACCGTGCGGACACTCCAATACTCCATCTAACCCTACTGTCCAACCATCTTGGGCAAAACCGTGCGCTTCCAAAAATTGTTTCTTCATTTCTCTCATTTTCTCAACTCCTCTACACTTCCAAATCTACTTCATCGCATCCTAAACATTCGATTGTTTTCTCAAACCAATCTACTACTACTCTTTCTCCGCATTTCTTACATCTCAACTCTCCTGTTCCTTCGTCCACATCGCAATACTTGGCTATATGTACTGCTAATCTCTGTGCACTACCTTTTCCTATCTCGTGCTTAACCATCCTTCTCAACTCCTTTTCTAAATCCCTTTTCTCTTTATCTCACTCTCTATCGCCCTGTTACTCTTCTCCAATCCTGTCTTCTCAAATCCCTTTTCACTGTACCTCTCTTCTATCACCCTTCTCTTATTGTTCAGCACCGTCTCTCTCCGTATATACTCCTGCCGTAGTGCCTCGTCCTCTTCTTTTTCATTTCGCCTCTCCGCTCCATTAGGAGAGGGGACAAACTCATCCTCATATATTCCGCTCTTCTTTTCCATCTTTCTCATCTCCTTTTTTTCTTTTGTCATATATACATTACATTGTATTTATTTAAAGATTCTGGTTCAATCCAGCAACTCCTTCTCCTTCTTCTCCAACTGACTTAACACCAACTCCAAATCACCATCACTATATACTCCTGTGCATATCCTCTCTACCTCACACTCATCACAATGTACATCTGTTTCTGGTATACCGTCAAACAACTCTCTCTCATACTTGTGCCTCTCACAGAATCCACAACCTGAAACCAAACCTTGTGTCTCCTCAAATTCTTTATACGCTGTTTCACCATCTACTTCGTTTTCTACCATATACTCCAACTTCTTCTTCGTCAATCTAAACGCTTCCTCTAACTCCATCTCTACCACTCACCATACTCTCTATGATAGGGGACATCTACTCCATCTGATAAATTGTACTTCGCCTCTGTCTCTGCCGATAACAATACTCCTTTCGGTGTCGGTCCTCTCTTCACTTCACTCATCTTTATCCTCTCCTAACTCTATCTCAATCGGTATAACCCAATGCTCATCTCCAGCCCAAAATTCTCCTTCCTCATCGATATAAAGATCCAAACCTCCGATGTCCTTAGTCCTACCGATATACTCCTTATCGCCTAGTTCTTCGCCACTACCA
>PWDW01000026.1 GCA_003553225.1 Halanaerobiaceae bacterium | reverse complement strand
CCTTTCTTTTCATAAACTTCAGCTGCTTTTCTAGCTACTCTCTTCTGGTATTTTGGATTTAATTTTTCTTTAGAAATTTTTTCATAATATTTCTCGCTCTTATCGTAGTTCCCGATAGTTTTGTAGATATCTCCCAAATTTTCATGAATCCTCCATTTCTTTTCATCCGACAAGTCCGCTTTTTCAGAAAGCTTTAATGCTTCCTCATACATTTCTAAGGCGTCTTCTTGGGAATAGACCCGTTCAGCTTTTTCGCCCGCCTTTCGATAAAATTTACATGCTTTTGAAAACTTCCCAGCTCGTTTATAATGAAATCCGATATCAGAGTAGAACTCCTCTATTTTTTCCTCGAATTCGTCTTCTATTGATTCAGCTACTTTATGGTGTAGTTCTTTCTTCAGCGGCTTAGGAATGTACTCATAGATAGCCCGTTGAATCAATCCGTGTTCAAAACAATAGACCTCCTCATTTTGGCTAGCTCTCAATATACCAGTACTTGTCAAGATGTCGACGTGTTCTAAAAGATTCACTGGATTCATACCACTAACAGAATGGAGTAATTCATACCGAGCTTGCTCTCCAATTATACTTCCGATCCGTAGAATTTTGAGCTTTTTTTGATCTAAGTTTTTGATCCTCCTCCTGGTGATATCTTTAACAACATCTGGAACATCTATCTCGTGTACTGACGTGGGAAATTTATTATTTTTTGGATCGATGGTTCCGTCTTCTATCATCTGTTTGGTCAATTCCTTCAAAAAGAGTGGATTCCCTTCAGAACTTTCATAGATCAGCTGTACGAAATCTTGAGGTAGATCTATTCTCCCTACCAATCCTTTTAGTATTTCCTCTATATCATCAGGTTCTAAAGGATCTAACTTTAACTCCTCCAATAGGTCTTCTCTATTCAACCTATGTATAACTTCATTAAGAAAGTCATCACGCTGAACTTCCTCAGGTATGTACGCTCCTATCAATAGAACCGGAGCATCTTCTAGTTTGTCCGCGAGATAGTGGAAGATCATCAATGTAGATCTGTCAGCCCATTGAAGATTATCTACAAAAATAACTATCGGTCTTTCTTCGGCTAAGGATTTAATCCTTTCGCTGGTTTCAGAAAAGATCATATCTCTTTTTTCTGTAAATTTATTGGGTATTTTTTTTCTCTCTTCCTTTCTCCTATCATTTCCTCTCCCTAATCCGCCAACCTCCTCAGCAAGTTGCATAGGTGTGGGTACATCTCGATCTTCGAAATCACTAAGGGCATCTTTGAAAGGAAGAAATGGCTCGGAACTTTCAAAATATCCTTTTCCGATTAAAAAATCCACTTTTTCTGATTGCACCTTCTGCTTAAATTCATTCACCAACCTTGTTTTTCCAATCCCGGCTTTACCCTTGATTAATAAGGCTCCAACATCTCCTTTTATCGCACTTTCCAATTGATCGGTCAAGAACTCTAATTCTTCAGACCGACCAGTAAAAATATCTTCTTGTGCCGAGGTTTCTCCTGTAAGATCTATAACATTGTTTTCATCGATATTGTTCAAAGCTTTCATGAGAGGGTCCCGAGAATTGATATAAGAGCCAATATCCCCCAGCTCAACATCGGTTTTAGAGGAGTTTGTCTTTAAAGTCACTTTCTTCTTTTCCAGTTCCTTTTGTATTTCCTCCCCTTTTTCCTCACCTTTTTTTGTGAGGTAATAGACTTTTCTTCTCCTTTCGAGACCTTTGACGTGTCCAAGTTCTTCTTTCAATAGATTTTCTTCCACTAATCTCTTAACAAGACGGCTAGTTCGACTTATAGAAAGATTCGTAGATTCGGCTATCCCTTTTTGGCAAATTAGATATGATTCAGTGCCGTTATCATTAAAACTTATTGATTGATCTCCATTATTAGGTGAAATGTTTTTTAGATGCAACAATATTCTATTTTTCCCATTCACTCTCATCTCATTTCCCTCTAGGGTCCTCCAAACTTTGGCGGGTTTGATATCAACCTTATTTAAAATTTGCCCGCAAATCTCTTATATTTATCCGAAAAGACTAATGAAGAGCAAGTATAAAAAGTTTTTTTAGGTTTGATACGCATCTAAATCCCAACTCATAAACATTTTATGTGGAGTCTAACCACGGCTTTGTAGAAAACCTTCCAGAGAAAAGCTTCACTTCCGAAATAGAGCTAAATAATGCTTTATTTGCGCCTGTAAATCGATCGAACCTACTAAAAATTGACCTTTTTCACCCTTTTTACCCCTTATGATAGAGGTCTTCTACTGAGCTCTAACCACTTAAACTTTTTATAATATAAGCATGCTTATATCAAATGAGTTTGGATGAAAGTTCTCTTTGTAGATGATGAAGAAGGTATACGAGACCAAGCTAAAATCTTCCTAGAGTGGGAAGAAGGTGGATTTGATCTGACGCCAGCCGCTAATGGGGAAGAGGCTTTAGAATTGATAGAGTCAAAAGATTTTGATGTAGTCGTAGCTGAGTACAAATTGTCAGGCATGAATGGGATCGAACTGCTTAAAAAGACGAAAGAGACAGAAGATGACCTACCCTTCATAATGTTGACCGAAAAAGGAGGAGAAGACGTAGCCAT
>PWDW01000227.1 GCA_003553225.1 Halanaerobiaceae bacterium | reverse complement strand
CCATCACCGGCAGGTTTTATTAAATTTTCGGTATATTCTTCACCATCTACTTTAAATTTAACAATCCCCTGATTTACTTGATGGGGATTTTCGACTTTTATATGATAAACTTCTCCCCTGAATTTTCTTGTAACTTCAAATCCCGACCATCCGGCAGGTATACAGGGATCAATCCTGAGGCCATCCAGTTCCGGCCTGATGCCCAAAATCCACTGAGTCAGGGCTGTAAAATTCCAGGCTGCAGTCCCGGTAAGCCAGGAATTTTTGGCCTCACCGAAATTTGGTGCCTCACGACCGGCTATCATCTGGGCATAAACATAGGGTTCTGTTCGGTGCAGCCGGCTTATATCTTCAAGATAGGCAGGGGCAATTTTTTTATAATATTCAAATGCCCGGTCTCCATGACCCAGTATGGTTTCAGCGATCATTATCCAGGGATTATTGTGACAAAACACCCCACCATTCTCCTTATAGCCGGGCGGATAGGAAGAAATCTCACCTAAATTAAGATGATACTCCGTATAAGGAGGATCAACAAGTTTCAAACCATATAGGGTATCCAGCCTCTTTTTAACCGAATTTAACGTCTGCTGAGCAAAACCATCTTCCAGACCCAGGCCCCCCATAATACAGAAGCCCTGAGGTTCAATAAATATCTGCCCCTCTTCATTTTCACGGCTGCCAACTTTATTCCCAAAATAATCATAAGCCCGCAGAAACCAATCTTGATCCCGGCCATGTTCATTAACTGCCTGTTTCATTTTTTTAACTTCTTTTTCTGCCCTGTCTGCCAGTTCTGTCCTGTTAATTCTGCGGCACAGTTCAGCAAATTCAGGTACAATTGTGATAAACATTCCGGCAATAAGAACCGATTCAGCAGTACTATCTTCTTTATTGGTTAAAGTCTGAAACGACTCCCCCGGTTCTTCGGAAAAACAGCTTAAATTCAGGCAGTCATTCCAGTCCGCATGTCCGATCAGGGGTAAATCATGAGGTCCAAGATTATTTATAACATGCTGAAATGAAGCAACCAGATGGTCAAAAAATACAGCAGGTTTGTTTTCCTCTTCACTTTCGGAATCAACAAAAGGGACTTCTTCTTCCAGGATACTGTAATCTCCAGTCTCCTTAATATAGGCCATTGTGCCAAAAAGCAGCCAGAGAGGATCATCATTAAAACCACTGCCAATATTGTCGTTCCCCTCTTTGGTGAGAGGTTCATACTGATGATAGGTGCTTCCATCTTTAAACTGACAGGCTGAAGCCAGATCAATAAGCCTCTGTTTTGCCCGCTCAGGTATCATATGAACAACTCCCAGCAGATCCTGATTGGAGTCACGGAAACCAATACCCCGGCTTATTCCCGATTCAAAATAGGAAGCACTCCGGGCCAGATTATAGGTAACCAGACACTGATACTGGTTCCAGATATTGATCATTCTCTCCAGTTTATCATCTCCTGCCCCCAGCTGAAAACCTGACAGCAGATCCGTCCAGTAATCTTTTAACTCATTTAAAGCCCGGTCTACTTTTGTTGAATCATCAAAACGTTTCTGAAGCTGATAGGCTTTTTCTTTATTGATAATACCGGGTTTTTCCCATTTGTTATCCCTGTCATTTTCTACATAACCAAGCTGAAAGATGAACCTTTTTTCTTCACCTGGCTCAAGAGTCATTGATAAACTGTGTGAACCCACCGGAGCCCAGCCGCTGGCCACAGAATTTCGGGAACCACCCTCCTGAACTGCTGCCGGGCAGTCAAAGCCATTATAAAGACCTAAAAAACTTTCCCGGTCAGTATCAAAGCCATCGATTTCACTATTAACTGTAAAAAATGAAAAATGATCCCTCCGCTCCCGGTATTCAGTTTTATGATATATAGCTGAACCCTCTATTTCCACTTCTCCGGTGTTGAAATTGCGCTGAAAATTGGTCATATCATCAAAAGCATCCCACAGACAAAATTCTACAAACGAAAAAAGTTTGATTTCTCTGAGATCCTGACTTTCATTTTTAATTTTTAAAGAGTGTATCTCACAATCAGCTCCAAGCGGCACAAAATAAAGTATTTCAGCGGAAATATTATTTCTGCTACCCTTAATTTTACTGTAGCCCATCCCGTGCCGGCATTCATAAAAATCCAGCTCTTTTTTTACCGGGGCCCAGGACGGGGACCAGAACTCCCCATTTTCATAAATATAATAGTATTTTCCTCCAGAATCAGTGGGCACATTATTATAGCGATATCGGGTAATCCGCCGTTCACTGGCATCCCGGTAAAAACTATACCCCCCTGCTGTGTTGGATAATAGACAAAAATAATCCTGAGAGCCCAGATAATTAATCCAGGGGTAAGGGGTCTGTGGTTTTTCTATCACATATTCACGGGCCTGATCATCAAATTCTCCGTACTGCATATTAAATTTCCCCCTTTCATTTTTTTATGTGCTGTTTTTTAAAATATTTTGCTTTTTTTTTGGCTGCTGTTTCTTTTTATAAATTCTGTCTCAAAAACAATATTTTCTTCAGGAACTTTCTGACCTTTTATTTTTTTAATTAAAATTTCTACTGCTTTCTGTCCCATCCTGTAGGTGGGCTGATTAACAGTGGTTAAAGGGGGATTAAGGTGGGAGGCAGCTGCTATATCATCAAAACCAACCACCGATAATTGCTCGGGTATTTTTATATTATTTTCCTGAGCAGCTTTATATACTCCCATAGCCATCTGATCATTGGAAGCAAAAACAGCTGTAGGTTTTACCTCAAGATTAAATAATTCCTGAGCAGCCTTATAGCCCTCTTCCTGTTGATAATTTCCTGTTTTTATATAATCATTATTAATCTCCAGATCATAATTATTCATCACAGCTTTAAATCCGGCAAATCTTTCTTCAGCATCCCATGAATTGGGATCACCTTTTATAAAGGCAATTTTTTTATGACCCAGATTAATTAAGTGTTCTGCGGCCCGGTATCCTGAAGAGAAATTATCCACCACAACTGTAGAGACAGAATCATCCTTAACCGGATTACCAATAAATACAAAGTCCAGATCTCTGTTTTTTAATTCTTTTATATAATTTTTATTAATAAAATAAGTAGTCAATATTAAACCATCAACCCGGTTACCGGAAAAATGATCAATCATCATTTTTTCTCTTTCTTTTTTTGCATTGGTGGTTCCTAAATATAGAGTGAAGTTGTTTTGAAAGGCTGCATCTTCCACACCCTGGACAATATCGGCATAAAAAACACCTGTCACTTCCGGTACTATCAGACCTAAAACTTCAGTTTTTTTACGGGCCAGATTCCGGGCACTGGAATTGGGATGGTAGTCCCTTTTTTCAATTATTTGCAGAACTTTTTTTCTGGTTTCTGGCCCTACTTTTTCATTATTATTAATAACATAGGAAACAGTGGCTGTCGAAACCCCTGCCTCCCGTGCTATATCATCAATAGTAACTGTCATTTTCTATCACCTGTATCTGATATTTTACAATACAGCATAAACAACTCCTTTATAATATTAAATCACTTTTAAACCCAAATGTAAAGAAATTAAGACTAATTCAAAAAATATTTGATTAATCAATCTTCTGTTCACTAAACAGGACATGATGGGCTTCTTCTACTTCAGAAAAACCCTGGCCTTCATGGTTATCATAAAATTCTCTGACAATTTTATCAATCTCTTCCGGAACAAAGTCTTCATCTCTATCCCACCGCTCTTCTACCCCGGGCACCGACTCAAAAAGCATTTTAGTATAGGGATGAACTGGATTTTCATATATTTTTCTGGTACCACCGCGTTCTACCAGCCGACCTTCATACATAATCAAGGTGGTATCACTGAGATAATAACCCAGATTGAGATCATGTGTTATAAACAAAATAGCCATTCCCTTCTCCTGGCATATATCCAGCAGCAGGTTCAAAACACCCATCCTGGTAGAAGCATCCAGCATACTGATCAGTTCATCGGCAATCAGCACATCCACATCTAAAAGCAGAGCCCGGGCAATCAGCAGCCGCTGCAGCTGGCCACCACTTAACTGATGAGGATATTTTTCCAGCAAATCCGGAGTCAAATTTACTTCCCTGATGGCCTCCAGAATTCTATCTTCCTGCTCACTTTTTCCAACTTCCGGCATAAATATCCTAAAAATCATGTTAAATATCCGATCCACCCGGAACAGAGAGTTAAATGAAGAAAAAGGATCCTGAAAAACACCCTGAACCTTACTGTAATATCTCTTTTTTTCTTTTTTGGAGGTAAGATTGGTAATATCCTGACCCCGAAAATATATTTCTCCCTCGGTAGGCTGCAGAAGCTTGAGTATAAGTTTACCGACCGTTGTTTTGCCACTCCCACTTTCACCAATCAGAGATATAATCTTACCCGGTTCTAAATCAAAAGAAACATTTTTGGCACCCACTGTTTTTTCACGGTTAATAATTCCACTGTAAAATATTTTTGACAAATTACGGACAGACAATAATCCTTCCTGAGGTTTACTGTTCATCATTACTATCACTCCCTACCTGTTCGTAATTCCAGCAGGCTGTATAATGACGTTCTCCAACCTGCTCTCTCCGGGGAGTTTCATCACATTTATCAGTTCTATAGGAACAGCGAAAACGGAATCGACATCCCGGGCCAATCTCAGTCAGATCAGGAGGGGTCCCCTCTATACCATGTAAACGCGTATCTGTATGCTGAATACCAACCCGGGGTAAAGAAGAAATCAAAGCTTCTGTATAGGGATGTTTTGGATTATGCATTATTTCTTCTGCCGGTCCCACCTCGGCCAGATGGCCGGCATACATTACCATGATCCGGCTGGCAATCTGATACATGATCGCCAGATCGTGAGTTATAAAAATAGCCGAACCGATGATTTCTTTGTCCCGTAAATTTACCAGCATATTGGCCACAAACCTCTGAGAGGTTACATCGAGAGCAGAAGTAATTTCATCAGCAATCAGAAAATCGGGATCCAGAACTGAGGAAATAGTCATTATTACTCTCTGTTTCATGCCTCCAGATAACTCCATAGCATATCTGCTGAGCACTGAGGGATCCAGATTTACAATCTTCAATCTATCCTTTACCTTTTCCATAAATTCATCATTGGGGCTAACTCCATGCTGACGAACCAGATCCCGAATATGAGTTTTGATCTTTTTGGTAGGGCTAAAAGCATCCAGAGCATACTGGGGAATTAAGGATATATTTTGTAAACGAAGTTTCCGAAACTCCCCGGAGGACATACTCATAATCTCTTTACCATTTAAATAAGCTTCACCACCCATGTGTTTAAGATGAGCGGGGGCATTTATTAAAGTATAAGCCAGAGTGCTTTTACCACATCCAGATTCTCCGGCCACACCCATGATTTCTCCTCTGTTTACAGTAAGGTCAATACCATCAACAGCCTTAACATCTCCCTTCAAATGTCGATAATATGCCTGCAGATTTTTTAATTCCAGCACCTTTTCTGCCATACTTACAGCTCCCTTAATTCTGGATTAAATACTTCATCCATACCTGTATTTAAAAAATAAAGTGAAAAAATCATCAGCATTAAAAATAATCCGGGCAAAATACCCCACCACCAGTAGCCCAGATATAAAGCACCACTCTGGACAGCATGCTGCATCACCAGGCCTAAAGAAACACCCCGGGTGGGACCCAGCCCCAGAAATTCAAGACCCACCGTAGCCATGATAGTTCCCATATACTGAAGAATAAATACCATAAAGATATAGGAAAACATATTGGCCGCAATGTCTTCTATTAAAATACGCGGAGTACTGTTGGCCGAAATCCTTGACAGGGCCACATGTTCTTCATTTTTCAAGGACATTGTTTGCGATCTAACGGCCCGGGCCGTCCAGGGCCAGATAACCAGCCCCACCAGAACTGCCATGTGAATAATACCCCTGTAAGGCAGATAAGCGGCCACAACAATTAAAATGGGCAGCTGAGGAAAAGTCAGAAAAACATTGGTTAAACCCATTAAAAATTCATCAACCATTCCCCCACGATATCCGGCAATTAAACCGATTATCAGCCCTATAAAACTGGCAATAAGGCCTCCTACAAATCCAACTAAAATTGTTGCCCTTAATCCATGTACTGTTCTGGTGAAAACATCATAACCCTGCATGGTAAGTCCAAAAGGATGTTCTCCGGAAGGGGCTGCTCTGCTGGCAGGTGAACCTATTCCGGCAAACTCATTTATTCCATACTCGGTAAAATAAGGACCCAGCAGGGCAAATAAAAGAACTGCTGAGAATAAAGAAATACCAAATACCACTTTAGGGTTGGTAAAGGCAAGGTATAAATTTTCATTCCTTTTTAACCTGCTGAAAACTGTCTTCAATATTCCCTGACTGGTATATTGCTCTGGGTTGCCAGTTTTTTCTTCAGCCATATTTATTCCTCCTCCGAGTACGATAATCTTATCCGGGGATCAATAAACATATATATTATATCAATAAGAAAATTTGCAGCCAGAACCATTAAAATTAAAGATAAAAATGCACCCTGGAGAACAAAGAAATCCTGCTGCTGAACTGCCTGATACATTAGCCGCCCCAGACCCGGGTAGTCAAAAACAACCTGAACTGTTATTGCTCCAGAAACAATCTGGCCCAGCTGAATTGCCAGCCCGGTGACCTGAGGTAAAACACCATTACGAAAAGCATAATTTCTAATTAATTTTTGCCGGGCCCCCAGTGAACGCAGGTAATTGGCATAATTGGATTCAATTTCATAAATAACCATGTTGCGCATCCCGATTGACCACTGGCCTAAACCCACCAGAAACATAGTAAAAAACGGTAAAAACCAGTGGCGCAGAAAAACAATAATAAAATTTAAGGTAAAGGCCGGCCTAACACCGGCACCATAGGCTCTGGCCGTTGGGAACCAGCCTAAACTATGAGCAAAAACAAAAACAACTATAATTGCAAACCAAAAATAAGGAGAAGAGACAAAACCGTAAAACAGAGGCATTATATAACGATCTATTTTTTCATTTTCTCCGGCCATAGCACCTATTTTATTGCCCACTATCCAGCTTAAAGAAATTGCCGGCAGCAGAACGGCAATGTCATAAATAATATTGTTTTTTACAATTTCGCTAACTTCCCGGGGAAACTGCAGTATACTTCTTCCCAGGTCTCCCCGCAGCAGATTGGCCCAGAAATTTATATACTGCTGGATAAGACTGCCTTCCAGGCCAAAAAGAGTGCGCAATCTGGTTTCCAGCATCTGTCGTCCGGCCGCCGGTCCCTGATACTGAGCCAGTAAACTGGTTACAGGATCCCCGGGAATAAATCGGGGGGCCAGCCAGTTAATAGTAACGGCAATAAAAAAAGTGATAATATATATAATAAGTTTTTTGCCAAAATATTTGCCCATTAGTGAATAACTCCTTTCTTGAGCATTTTCTAGAACTTTGATTTCTAGAAGAAAAAGCTTTATTTTCCTCTGTTATTCTGGAGAGCTGGTAATTAAAATCATGGTTCAGCCCCTGCTGTTAACCGGGACTGAACCATGAGCAAGCTTACTCATATTCAATTTAAATTTTAATCATTTATTCAATTGGTTCCAGCTCAAGCAGCATCTGGACTGTACCCAGCTGCCAGTCTCCACCCCAGCTCAGAGGGAAACCGGTTGGATTATGCTCTGTGGGCCAGTTGGTCCAGTAAACTTCACTCATAACCGCCCAGGCACCATTATACCAGAGGGGTACAGAAGGCATATCCTGGAGCAGAATTTCCTGTATATCTTCTGCTACCCTATATGCTGCCGCTTCTCCATCAGGCATTCTGTTAAATAGATCGATGTATTCAAACAACTCCTCATTTTCATAACGTCCGTAATTACCCTGAGTTGCCTGCTCATCATATATTTGATCACTGGCTACTCCATCCCAGTAGGTATATGGAGTACCACTTTTACCTGTGGTAAAGTTATTGATCAGCATATCAAAGTTAGCAGTCAGCATATTATCTTCATAAATGGAAAAATCAACAAAATTCGGTTCTACATTGAGCCCAATGTCCCTCAGCTGTTCAGCAATAATGCGCACTGAATCTTCCCAGTCACTCCAGCCGGCAGGTACCTCAATCTGATAGCTGAGATCATCACCATCGGGATGGTTTCTCCAGCCATCACCGGTGGTATCTGTATAACCGGCTTCTTCAAGTTTGGTAACAGCCGTATCGGGATCATATTCAAACCCATATTCATCTACAGCATCTTCACTTCGATAATCCAGCCAGCCTCCAAAAAGACCGGTTGGATCCGCTTTTTCAACTGTGTGTTCATAAGCTCTTTCAACAATTTCTTCCGGATTGATGGCAAAGGAAACCGCCCGTCTGAAATCGGCATCATCAAGTCCTTTTTCCTGTGTGTTAAAGAACAGCATAGCTGTGTTATCCGGGACATGGTAAGGAGGACCATCATAATAGGTGGTTATATTATAACCCGGATTTTCTGCAATTGAGGGGGTACCCGGCAGAAAATTATTGGAAAGGTCAATCTGTTCCTGCAGCACCATACCTAAAACAATATGATTGGCATCTGTGACCAGAATTTCAATAAAACGGGGAGCAGGTTCTCCATGTACTTCATTACCCCACCAGTTATCAACACGCTGCCAGATCATACGATCCGGTGTAGCGTCATCATAGGTGTAAGGCCCACTTCCAACAACTTCCTGTCCGGCAAATTCACTTAAATCAGAAATAGTCTGCAGATCTTCTTCCGGAATTTCACTAAAGATATGCTCGGGAATAATCGGAATCTCATACAGAACCTGTTTCCATTCCTGATAATTGGGAGTATCAAAATGGAATTCAACTTCCCGATCATTTAGAGCAGTCACTTCTTCCAGATAGTTCCAGAGATAGGTGTATTCGAGATTATACTCCTCAGCTAATTCAAAAGTAAAAACCACATCCTGGGCTGTCAGGGTCTGTCCATCATGCCATTCCGGCTCTGCTCTTAATTCCACATGAAAAACATCATCCTCAATCCAGGCACCTTCTTCAGCGGCCAGCCAGGGGATGTATTCACCTTCAATGGCATTGTAATGGAAGAGAGGTTCATAGGCCAGACCTACTGTACCCGGTTCTGGAGCAAAGTACAGTGGATTCCAGTTGGAGGGAGGAGCCCATATCGCACCTGTAGTTACCAGGGTATCCGCCCTATCAGCACGTACTGTAAAAGCAAAAGTCATGGTGAAAACTACTGCCAGCATCACGATAAGCCAAGTCTTCCAGTGACTTTTCATGAAAATGACCCTCCTTTTATTTATTTATATTTATAATTACAGATCTCTTATTTTATTAATTTTATTTGAAGAGATCTGCCATTATCTTACCCTGTATTTTTTAAGCGCTTAACCTACATTCTTATTATAAATATATTCTTAATATTTGTCAAGCAGAACAGCAGACCACTAAATTTTTGCAATATGCTTTTTAATCAGAATAGTTTTCCGCTGCTGTGCGGGTTTTCAAAATGATAATTCAGGATATTATGCCGGAGGGATAAATAATATCTGCGGGAATATTGATTTTTTTACTTTTGATTCTCCTCCATAACCACTGGTAGATTTAAGTATATGCTGCTGTCAGCTGATATGAACATTACACTGCCCCTCCATTTTATTAACCTGGTTGGGCCAGCCTTAGCACATCGAGCACATCAAAGGATTCCATCCTCGCATTGAGGGAAAAAAGACGAATAACGAAATTTTTGTTTCACTTTTAGCTCGTCACGACTGCGACTTGCTCCAGGTACCAGGGCCTGAGAACCATCGGAACTGAGTTAAATTTAGTTTCTTCCTGACCGAAAGAGAAGATAGGAGCTGGCCCTTTTCGTGAGTGAAGCAACAGCAGTATATATCAATATTTTTCACCAGCGGAAGTGGAGGTGAGCCCTTTTATTTAACTGATTAAAAACAGAAAACAGCCCTGATTTTTTAACCGAGTTAACCGGTAAAGGTGAAATTATCTAAAAAATATATAAAAAAATATATAAAAAACTGTTAATACCCACTGTTAGAATAATTTAGCAAAATAAAACCGGAGTCAATTTCAGCTTAATGTACATCCTCCGTCCTTTCTGTAAAAGCTCTGGACACTGTTTGCAGCCTGAAATTTCTCCGGTTTAATGCTGTTTTTTAAAATAGCAAAAAAGATATTATTTTTTTAGGCTGGGTTTAAAAGAGTTTAATAATTTTTTAGTTTTTCACCAGCTCTTCAGTCTCCCGGGCAATTACCAGTTCTTCATTGGTCGGAATTACATACACCTGAACTGCAGAATCCCCGGAAGAAATTAATTTTTCTTCAGACTTAACTTTGTTGGCTTCGGGATCAAGTTCAATACCCAAATAACTCATGCTGGATAAAATACCTGCCCGGGCCGCACCTTCATTTTCTCCACAGCCTGCCGTAAATACAACAGCATCCACACTGCCCATCACAGCAGTATAAGCTCCAATATATTTTTTTATCCGATGATAGAACATATCCAGTGCGGTCTGGGCTCTTTCATTTCCATCCCGGGCTGCTCTGCGGATCTCACGATAATCATTGCTGATCCCGGAAACACCCAGCAGACCGCTTTTTTTATTCAAAATATCTTCAACTTCCTTGGCTGTAAGAGATTCTCTTTCAACCAGAAAAGGCACTATACTGGGGTCCAGATCACCGGAACGGGTCCCCATTATCAGACCTTCCAGGGGAGTAAGACCCATACTGGTCTCCACAGATTTACCACCTTTAACAGCTGCCATGCTGGCTCCATTGCCCAGATGACAGGTGATAATATTAACTTCTGTTAGTGGTTTATCCATCAGTTGAGCAGCACGGCGGGAAACATATTTATGAGAAGTACCATGAAAACCATATCTTCTGATACCATATTTTTCATAATACTCATAGGGCAGCCCATATAGATAGGCCTTACGGGGCAGGGTCTGATGAAAACTGGTATCAAAAACAGCTACCTGGGGAGTATTTGAAAATAGCTCCCGGCAGACCTTTATTCCCTTTAGATTGGGTGGGTTATGCAGGGGAGCCAGATCACTCAGCTGATCAATTTTTTCTTCAACTTCTCGATCAATGATAGTTGACTCCGAATACTTCTCTCCCCCATGAACCACACGATGGCCCACCGCATCAATATCTTCTGCATTCTCTATAACACCTACTTCATCATCCATCAGATATTCTTTTATTACTTCCAGTCCGGCACCATGTCCGTCAATTTGATCAGTTTTGTCAATCTCATTGGCCTCTGTCTCATATGAAAATTTCTGTTCTTCATTACCTATTCTGCTCACCTGACCCTTTGCCAGTACATTTTCTTCAGCCATGTCAAACAGCTGAAATTTAATCGAAGAACTGCCGCTGTTCAAAACTAATATTTTCATTGATTGCATTCCTCCCAATAATATTATTATGTTATGTTTTAGCCTGTTGAATTAGCCTGTGTTTTTAATCTGGTATCACACAATACCCCTGAAACATAGCTCCATATATCCCTGAATCCTGCCTGCATATACACCTGAATAAGACCCCTGAATAATTTTAAACTTATTTTAACTAATTATTTGAGATCATAATCATCACTGTGTAAATCAATTACATTATCATCATCTTCCGGTGATGAATCATCCGGATTATACTCCCGAAGCACTTTTTTAAGATAAAGAGATAAGGCCCCGGCCACAATTATATTATCAATCCAGCCCGCCACAGGAAAAATCATATAGGGAATTATATTAATTGGAGACAGCAGATAAATAACCGGTAATAGAAATAATAATTTCCGGTATATTTTGATATTTTTATCACTCATATACTTGATAAGTTTATAAAAATACATATTTGCTCCTAACAGGCACAGCAGTTAATTCACTGACCTTCACTGACCACTGCT
>PWDW01000162.1 GCA_003553225.1 Halanaerobiaceae bacterium | reverse complement strand
GCAAACCAGATATAAAAGCATTAGACCTGCTGTTTTTGTCCGCTGTTTTTAAGATAATCACTGATTTCTGCAGATATTTATATCTTTATGAATTAGATGCTCCCCGGATTTTTCCCGTCTCTTTATATAACCACTCTTCTCTTAGAGAGGGAAAAAGAAAATAATCAGCAGGGGTACCACCACCGTAAAAATTAGCTGAAGGGGAGTACCAACTTTTATGAAGTCCTTAAATTTATAGCCCCCGGGTCCATAGACCATTAAATTAATCTGGTTACCTACCGGAGTCAAAAACGAACACCCGGCCGCAAAGGTAACCACCAGGACAAAGGGAAAAGCATTAACTCCCAGCTGATAGGCAGTATCCACAGCTATAGGAATCATAAATACAATACTGGCATTACGGCTGATTACATTGGTCAAAAGAACAGTCAGCAGATAAAATAATCCCAGAATTATCACCGGAGACAAAAATTCTGTAATCGACAGCAGTCTAAATGCCAGATAACGGGCGGTCCCCGTTTCCTCCATCGCTAACCCCAGGGGAATAACTCCGGCCAGTAAAAATATTATCTCCCAGTTAACTGACTCATATACCTCTTCTGGAGATAAACAGCCGCTGAAAATCATGACCAGAACACCAAGCAGAGCAGAAATAACAATAGGTAAAATATTGAACACTGCCAGCAGGATTACTCCCAGGAGTGTTCCTACCGCTTTTAAAATATCGGTCGAAGAATAATTATAATTTTCTATTTCACTGGCAATTATAAAATTGCGATTATCCCTGAGCCGCTCCAGGGTTTTCTCTCCCACCATTATCAGCAGCATATCACCGGGGGCAAAGGTAAATTCTTCCAGGCTGGTATGAGTCAGTTCTTCTCCCCGGCGTATTGCTAGAATACTGCAGTTATATCTTTCCAAAAAATTGGCCTCCGGGAGGGTCTGGTCGATCAGGAATGAATCATTGGGAATTACAACTTCTATTAACCGCTGGCTCTCCCCCTCACTCTGTTCGAGATGCTGTTCGGTAACATTCACCTGGGGCAGTATTTCCAGAGACTGATATTTCAGCAGATCAAATAAATTCTGTTCATCTGTCCTGATTACAAGGTGATCATTGGCCTGTAGATATTTATTTTCAAGGGGTTCCACAAACTTTTCCCCTTCTCTAATCATCTGTACCAGATCAATATCTTCTTCTGCTTCACTGAAAACTTCCCGAACCGTTTTTCCGATAACCGGGGAATTCTCCTTTACCACAAATTCGGTCAAAAAGTTTCCCATCTCATATTCCTCAGTTATTTCTTCTTCCGCATCAATGCGTTCCGGTATCAATTTGTACCCGATGGTTATCAAATAAATAAATCCAATAACCAAACATAAAAAAGCTATATGCGTAAATTCAAAAAAAGAAAAACTCCGCCCCAGCAGTCTATCTGAAATATTACTGGCCAGTAAATTGGTATTGGTGGAAATCAGGGTTAACATACCACCCATCATAGCACCATAAGATAGAGGAATTAAAAGTTTGGAGGGCGAGGTTTTTGTCCTTTGGCCCAGCTCCCGAACCATGGGGATAAACAGGGCCACCACCGGTGTGTTATTTATAACTCCCGCAATCAAACCGGACAGACCACTTATTACCCCCACCTGTTTTACTTCATCCTCACCGGTAATCAGAGACAGCTTTTCTACCAGAATTTGGACCACACCACTCCTGTAAACTCCGGCACTCAATATAAACATTGCCAGAACGGTTATAGTAGCTTCATTGGAAAATCCCGAAAGTGCCTGAGAAGTAGTTAAACCGGTCCAGTCACTGAGTATAATTAATAAAATAGGGAGCATCAGGGCAATAAAATCCAGCCTGACCGGTTCCAGTATAAACAGCACAATAATTATTAAAACTAAAATTATAACCACCAGCATTTCAGATGAAAAACTCTTTTCCATCTCCCGGCCCGATTCAAAAGCAGGACCGGTATCCTGTAATGAATATTGAAAAGCCCCATCCTCCAGGCCGCTGGCTGCTTCATGATGAGCACAGGCCGGAAAAGCCAGCATATTTAATATTATAAAAACAATCGGAACCATCCTTAAACTTTTTTTCATCTGAACTTTTTTCCTCCTGTTTTTATATTAAAACTGCTGAAAATCACAAATTTAATCAGCAAAATACTGGTTAATTATATAGGTTCTCCTCCATAACCGCTGGTAAATTTAAGTATATGCTGCTGTCAGCTGATATGAACATTTCGCTGCCCCTCCATTTTATTCACCTGGTTGGGCAGCATTAGCACATCGAGCACATCAAAGAACTCTCTCCTTGCATCGAGGGAAAGAAGATGAATAACGTAATTTCTGTTTCACCTTCCGCTCGTCACGATTGCGACTCGCTCCCGGTACCAGGACCTGAGGACCGTCGGAACTGAGTTAAATTTAGTTTCTTCTTAACCAAAAGAGAAGATGGGAGCTAGCCCTTTTCGTGAATGAAGCAACAGAAGCATCTATCAATATTTTTCACCAATGGAAGTGGAGATGACCCAATATATCAAGCAAAAACCCCTATCCCTTTATAAAAGATAGAGGCCTTTTTATGTAAATTTTGTTATCCTC
>PWDW01000005.1 GCA_003553225.1 Halanaerobiaceae bacterium | reverse complement strand
CCCGACATAACCATAAAGTACATCCCCAGTTCCTTGCCCTCGGTAACTATGCGATCGACTTCTTCAAAGCTCAGGGTGTGATGTTTCTCGTAAGCACCGGCCCAGCAGCCTTTGCATCTTAAGTTGCACTTGCTGGTGGGATCAATCAAAATAGTATAGGGAATGTTAAACCCGTACTCTTCACTAAGACGTGTTTGTTTTGGCACCCCGACCAGAGAGCCGTTAACGAAAAAGTTATTCAGCAGATGGTCATGCACATTTTCGTCAAGCTCATTGATTACCCGGCTGATGTATTCCCTGGTTGCCCGGTTCTCGTCAAGGTGGATCCTGATGTTTTTAGCATACTCTTTATGTTGTTGAGCTACCGCTACTTTTTCCACCAGATCGAGTGCTTTTTCTAGGTTTTGATAGGGGTCTTTTTTCAAGTACCCCATGATTTTAGTAAAAGCTTTTTCTCCAAAAAAACGCTTTCCCAATTCCATGCTTTTAGTCATCCGCATTATCGATCTCTCCTTTCCTTATTATTTTCATTCGGGAAATAAAGCCTGTCCATTAATACCACCCCTTTCAAGATAATTATTTACCCTGTTAGGTGAGTTGTGATATAATTCACTGAACGCTCACTCAATTTTAGGTAAAAAATTTTTATGCCCTCCATGCCTTGAGAGTTTGTTCTACAGCCTTATTCAGGTAGGCCTTTTCATCGCCGGCGATCAGGCTGTCTTCAAACAAAATGCTATAGATAAAATACAAAGTGAACTGTCCGAAGAACTGTACTACCATAAACCTGGTATCGAGTTTCCGGATTTCTCCCCGGTCGATAAAAGTCTGGAATATCGCTTCTATACGGGCAATAAACTGCTGCATAATCTGCGGTGCCTGGTGCAGTGCTGAATCCACCAGCAGGTTATTTTCCCTGAACATGATTACAATCAACTCCCGATCTCTGGTCCCAGTATTTAACAGGATGGAACCTAGTTTCTGTAAGACAGTTTCCAAACCTTCTTCAACATCGATATTATCCATCATGCTGAAAAAACTCTCCATTTTCCTGGACATTTCTTCTTCAATGATGGTTTCTAAGATTTCCCTTTTTCCGTTAGGAAAGTAATGGTACAGCAGCCCATCCGCCATGCCAATCTCTTTGTTTATTGACCTGGTTGTTGTAGCGTGGAAACCGTTTTCTGCAAAAAGTTTCTTCGCCGCCTGTAGAATCATTTGTCTTCTTTCTAAAGCTTTAACCTGCCGTTGGTTCAGTTTTTCAGTCATTCTGCTAGGCTCCCTGCGTAAAAAGTATTATTCATTGACTGTTCAATGTAATTATACAACGGCTTATTTATGCTGTCAACACGATCAAGAATTTTTTTATTTACGGTAGAAATCACGATACTTTCTGTGGTATCTCAATCAGTAGTGAGGCAGAACTTATAATTAATTTTGATAAAACTGTGATGGAATTAAACATGATTTGTCAGATGATGCATGCGGCAGCCAATTTATTTGGCTGCCGCCAGATAGACAACATTTTTGGATAGAGTAATTACTTTTAGTATCTTAATGCCTTCTTCCTTTGTAACTTTTAGCTGTATCAAGCATGGTTTTAAAATTTTCAGGTTTTACATTGGCCGGAACATCACAGCCCGAACTAATGATCAAGCCAATATCAAAGCCAACTTCATCAATCAAGCGTTTTACATAGGCTTCGACTTCTTCAGGTTTACCTATAGCCTGCAGTGAAGGATGGACGTCGCCCATCAGGCAGAGGTGCCCTTTTAATATCTCTTTAGCTGAGAAGATGTCAGTCGTCCCATCAAGATGCAAAACAGCTGAGCCTTTTGGTAGTCCTTTGAAATATTCTATATTCTTGTCCCAGCTTGTATCTAAGTGAAACACGGTTACCAGCCCCTTTGACCAATGGGCATCTATGATGGCCTGGGTGTACTTCCACCAGAACTTTTCAAAAATGCGTGGGGTAAAGAAATAACTGCTAGCCCGTTCTTCAATCAATACTGCCATGCTTGCCTTGAGCATATTTGCTCGTTCCAAAGATTGAGTTATAGTTTCTTCAACCATCCTGTCAAGTGCTTTTTCTACAATTTCCGGCCGATAATACAGGTCCTCAGTGAACTTGGGCATTGACCGGGCCAGGGAAAGTTTAAAGAATGGGTGTGTATCTCCTGCCGGACTTGAGGTAAATATATCCCTCTCTCCCCAATTTTTCATGCAGATTTTAAAAACTTCGAGTCTTTTTTTCATTTCCTCAAAAATTCTGGGGTCTCTGGTTGCCCTGAACAGAAGGTTATTCATAAAAAAAGTCTGTCCAGCCGTTTTCTATAACCCGGTCATAATCTTCAACAGTCATAATTTCTTCTTCCACTACCTGATAAGGCGTGTCCTCAGGGAGATCCACTGTGTAAGTTTGCGGCAGGCGGTGGTCCAGTACACCCTGAATGGTAATTAGCACCTGGGCCTGGCTTTGCAGCTGGTTGTGAATTTTTTTTAGGGATTCAAAATCGATTAAGCTTGCACTACCACTACGAAAGTGTTCTAGAGGAGTGGAGTTCGGCGTGTGCGTTGTTACCAGTAACAGCGGCTTTATGTGGAAGATGTAGCACAATTAGAACCT
>PWDW01000168.1 GCA_003553225.1 Halanaerobiaceae bacterium | reverse complement strand
TTACTATATTATACCATAATTAATACAACGATGCAAACAAATGTTTGTAGTGAGGTCAAGAAATTGATTCATCCCCGCCCTTATTCAAGGACGAGGCTGGCTCAATTAGAATTCGGTAATTGCTAAATACTTCTAGTTTATGGGCAGGCTCGTTTATTTCCATTTTATCCCCTCCGAATTATTATATTTTTTAAAATTTTTACAAAACCAGTGGGGAAAACTTTCATTTATTTTTCTTACGGTTTCACCAAATTTTCTCCGGCTTAAAGCCGCTCCCCCAACCTATACTATCTAAAACAATAAAAATTTCATCATCTATGTTTAATTAAAATTTCTAAAACGATATAAATTTTCTCCCATCCATTTGCCTGTTATTTTAAGTATTTCTACTTTTAGTTCTAAATTTTGACGACGGGCAGCAATCATATCCAATACATCAAAACCACATATTCTTAAAATATCATTAAGTTGATCTATGCTGGAGGTTGTTCCCCGTCCACTACCACCAGCCACACAAATACCTATTGCGGGAAGATCAGCAATCTCTCCCAATCCACCCTGATGCCGGATTCGCCGCAGACGTCCTAAAAAAGACTGCATACTTTCACTTAATCCTCCAAAATAAACGGGATTAGCCATAACAGCCAAATCTGCAGCAAGAAGATTATTAACTATTTCTCTGAAGTCATCATCAATTATACATTTATTTTCTTTACGGCATAAACCCCAGCCGTCATCATAACACTGTTGACAAAGTTTGATATCATTTTGTGGTAAAAAATATTTATCAATATTGACATCTCTTTCTTTTAAGCCTGATTCCAGACTTTTAATTGCCTCAGCTGTCTGACCATCTGGATTACGGCTCCCCAAAATTATTATAACCTTCATATAATCACTCCCAACTGTTAGTTCCGGGAGCAAAAAACTTTCTTGCCAATCTTTCCCATAGGGGATTAAAATTATATTTGGCCAGTGGTACTGATGAAGAGTATGTTGTCAAAGAGGCCAACTTACTGGGTATTACTAAATTTTTTGATGATAAAATTTATGGAGCTCAGGATGATTACAAAAATTTTTCCAAGGCAGATGTAATCAAGCAGATAATTAACAAACATAATCTGGAAGGTTATGAGTTAATTGGTTTTGGGGACGGTTTTGTGGAAGTAGAAAATGTTAAAAAAGCCGGCGGCCTGGCGGTTGGTGTTGCCTCTGATGAAGAAAATCAAGTTGGAATTAATGAATGGAAAAGAAAAAGACTAATTGAAGCTGGAGCAGATATTATTATCCCTGATTTTAAAAAAACAGAGTTGTTAGAAAAATTAATTTTTCCGGAGGAATAAATATGCCCTATGAAAAATTTGACAGAAGCCAGCTGAAACTGAAACCCCTATCAGAAAGAAAACATGAGCTTGATTTGAATGTTATTTTAAATATTGAGGATCCTATTCCGGAATTTGATCACCCTCATCTGGACAGCCTAAAAAAACGTATCTGGCAGGCCCATCAGGCTGAAAGCAGTGTAATAATGATGATGGGGGCCCATGTGATCAGGTCCGGGGTCTCCCCTTTTTTAATAGAATTAATGAAAAAGGGACTGATTACCCATTTTGCCCTAAATGGAGCCGGAGCTATTCATGACTTTGAATTGGCTATGATAGGAGCTACTACCGAAAGTGTTGCTAAATATATTAGAAAAGGACAGTTTGGTTTATGGCGGGAAACCGGCAAAATTAATGAAGCCGCCCAGCAGGGTGTTAAAGAAGATATCGGTCTGGGGGAAGCAATCGGCAAAAAGATTGAACAGGGAAACTTTGCCCATAAAGATATCAGTTTGCTGGCTGCTGGATATCGCTATCAAATACCGGTTACTATTCATGCCAGTATTGGCTGTGATATAATTCATGAACATCCCAATTGTTCTGGTTCAGCTATTGGCAAAACCTCTTATACAGATTTTTTAATCCTGGCCCATTCTATTAACAATCTGGAAAATGGTGTTTTTTTAAATTTCGGTTCAGCTGTTACCGGTCCTGAAATATTCTTAAAATGTCTGGCAATGGCCCGGAACAAAGCCCATCAGGAAGATAGAAAAATAGAAGATTTCACGACCGCAGTTTTTGACCTCCTGAATTTAGAACAGGAAGATACTGAAAGGCCGCCGGCCAAAAGTAATACCAATTATTACTTTAGGCCCTGGAAAAATATTCTGGCCCGGCCAACTGCAGAGGGAGGAGAAAGTTTTTATATCAGGGGTAAACACCGAAAAACAATTAGTAATCTGGCAAAAAAATTGCTGAAAAAAGATGACTTATAGTTTCTTTGGTTACTGTTCTATAAGTTTTTGTTCTATAAGTTTTATTATTGTTTAAGAAGAAAATGATTATCTTATCTCTGGAAAAGTTAAAATAAAAGGGGAGGACCAAACTTGCAGGAAAAAGATCTAAAAGAAATTTTTAAAAAAGCAAAAAAAACATCTATGTTAATTATTGGGGATTATTTTCTGGACAAAATATTGTTGATTGATAGAACAAAAGATAAAAAATCTCTGGAAACAGGTTTGACAGCTTATCAAACAGTGGACAAAAGGATAAGTCCGGGGGCTGCCGGTACTGTTACTGATAATTTAGCCGCCCTGGGGGTCGGGTCCATAATTGCTCTGGGGTATCTGGGGAAAGATGGGGAAGGTTTTGAACTAATTAAGGGCCTGGAGGAAAAAAATGTTCTCACCCGGTATCTCCTAAAAACAGAAAAACGGATGACTCCTACCTACATTAAACCCATGCTATTAAAGGAAAATAAAGAGGAAGAAATAAACAGACTGGATATCAGAAACTGGTCTCCAACTCCTGAATCTATCCAGCAGGAGATTAATAATAAGCTAATAGAGCTGGCGGAAAAAGTTGAGGCTATTATTGCGCTGGACCAGGTTGAAAAAGAAAATTCGGGAGTAATCACCACCAGGATAAGAAACACCCTCTCCCGGCTGGGAAAGGAAAAAGACGATTTGATTATTTATGCTGATTCCCGGTATCAGATTAATAAATATAAAAATATTATAATTAAATGCAACCATTATGAAGCGGTAAATGCCGTATATCCTTGTTTTTCAGGAGAACCGGAAATTGAACATATTAAAGAGGCTGGATTTAGCTTAACGGAAAAGACAAATAAACCCGTATTTATTACCAGGGGAGCAAAAGGTCAGCTGGTCTTCAATAATGATCAGGTACACCGAGTCCCCGGTATAAAAGCCGAAAAACCCATAGATATTTGTGGTGCCGGTGATGCTGCCAGTTCCGGAATTGTAACCGCCCTCTGTGGAGGTGCCGGTCTAAAAGAAGCTGCCCTTATAGGTAATATAACAGCGTCTATTACAATTGAACAGCTGGGCACCACCGGAACTGCCTCTCCGGAAGCAGTACAGGAAAGGTTCAGTGATATCAATGCAGAACTTTAAGGAAGATGAACATGTGCTGGGAATTGATATTGGTGGTTCTAAGTTACTGTTGGGTATTCTCAATAAGCGGGGTGAAATTCTCACCCGGAGAAATTATAAATGGCCAGAAAACATGACCGGTGATCAGGTTATACAAACCCTGATGGAAAAAACAAAAGAAATGTTAGAGTCTAATAAATATGAGATTAGCAGGGCCGGAGCTGCCATTCCCGGTCTGGCTGATAAAGAAAAGGGCCTCTGGATATATAGGGCAGCAGCCCTAAAACAGGAGTCTGCTGCCCTTTGATTTATATCTTTTCTATAAAGCATTTTAAAAAGAGAAAAACACCGGGAAAATAAAACAGCTTAAAATATGTTTTTAATAAACTACTTTAAATTCTTTGGTCTCCTCTTCTCCATTCTGAGACTTAAATTTAATATTATAGGTCCCGGCCGGAGCACCCATGGGCACCGTGGCTTCAATTTTAAATTTTCCTTTCTCATCTGAGGGCTCAAGTTTTTTATAAAAAGGTTGACCGGTTACTTCTGCACTAATGAAGTCGGAATATTCATCTACTCCGGATTCTTCTACTTCAATTGTTACCCTGGTTCCCGAGCTTCCCTGTTCTGGATCCATATTTACTGTCAGAGCCAAAACAATCACCTCCCTTTATTTTTTTGTAGTTAAGGAAAAACTAAAAAGTTGGTTTTATAAACAACACGTCTTAAATTTCCATCCATATTATATTATAAAAATAACATCCAAATTACAAAATTTTTGCAGGAATAATTGACTGTATATTTAATATTTAAAAATAACAAACAATACACTATTAATTAATTTCTGGAAATCAGCTGTAAAACCTTTTTCTGTAATAATTTTTCTTTTTTATTTTTTCACCTAAAAGTACGGTTATCTATTTTCAGGCCCTGATTTTGCTGTTTATTCTATTGACTCAGGCATACTTCATAATTTTTTATTAATTTTAATTTAAATTTAAAATACAAAATAATTAGCTGCCGAGGAGAGATATTATGGAATACAGAGAACTGGGAACAAGCGGGATCAAGGTAAGCACCATATCTATGGGGTGCTGGGCTATTGCCGGGGGCTCAACCTGGGGTACCCAGGATGAAAAAGAAGCACTGAGGGCCATCAAGACGGCCCATGACCGGGGCATCAATTTTTTTGATACCGCCGAAGCTTATGGTGATGGTTATTCAGAAAAGCTGCTGGGCCAGGCTGTGAAGAATTTTCGGGAAGATGTGGTAATTGCCTCCAAAGTATCCCCCGATAATTTAGAACCAAAAGATCTCCGGACTTCCTGTGAAAACAGTCTGCGCAGGCTGGGAACTGATTATATAGATGTTTATTATATACACTGGCCCAGCCGGGAAATTCCGGTGGCCAAAACTTTAGAAACCATGGAGCAGCTAAAAAAGGAGGGTAAAATCAGATCAATTGCCTGTTCTAATTTTGGAGAAAATGATTTTACTGAGCTTCTTCAGCAGGGATCTGTAGATGCCAATCAGCTGCCTTATAATTTGCTTTTTCGGGCAATTGAATTTGACATTCAGCCTATCTGTGTGGAAAATGAAGTCAGCATTACCTGCTACAGCCCTATTGCCCAGGGTCTTTTGACCGGCAAGTTTTCGGGTCCCGAAGAAGTTCCGGAAGGCCGGGCCCGGACCAGACATTTTTCCAGAAGCAGGCCACAGGCCCGCCATCAGGAACAGGGAGCAGAAAAGTTAACTTTTTCAACCCTCGAAAAAATCAAAAAGATCTCAGAACAGACCGATGAGAACATGGTCCATCTTGCTTTATCCTGGTTGATCTCGCGCCAGGGTGTGGCCAGTGTGATCGTGGGGGCCAGAAATCCCGATCAGATCAAAGAAAATGCCCGGGCGGGAGAAATAAAATTACCCCCTGAGATCCAGAAGAAATTAACCGAAGCTAGTGAAGATCTGAAAGAAAAACTTGGCCCCAATCCGGACATGTGGCAGACTGATTCCCGATATAATTGATATACAAAACTCTCTCCTTTACCGGAGAGAGTTTTTTGGTACTTTTTTTGTCAGAAAATTCTTAGATCAGCCATTTTAAAAAATAAAAAGAAGGTGAGGAAAATGTCTATTATTCAGGTACAGGATCTGACCCTGACCTATAAAAGTGGAAAAGGTATTTTTGATGTTTCCTTTACAGTTCAGGAAGGTGAATGTTTCGGTTATTTAGGTCCCAATGGTGCGGGAAAAACAACCACCATTCGCCAGTTAATGGGCTTTACCAATGCTGATCACGGAAACTGCAGAATTGCAGGCAGAGATACCAGGAAGAATGCTGCAGAAATACAAAATACAATCGGTTACCTGCCGGAAGAAATGAGTTTTTTCCCGGGTATGACCGGCAGTAAATTTTTAAAATTTATGCAGGATATGAGAAAGACCGGAGGAAATTCCCGTCTTCAGGAGCTGGTCGAGCTGTTTGAACTGAATACCGATATCAAAATACGCCGGATGTCAAAAGGAATGAGACAAAAGGTAGGCCTGATTACAGCATTTATGCATGACCCCGATATCTATATTCTCGATGAACCAACTTCTGGTCTGGATCCTCTGATGCAGAGAAAGTTTATCAACCTGGTGCTTGAAGAAAAAAAACGGGGCAAAACCATTCTCCTCTCCTCACACAGGTTTGATGAACTTGAATTAACAGCTGACCGGGCCGGGATTATACGCAGCGGCCGTCTGGTAACAGTAGAAGACATAAATTCCCTGAAAGCATCCCGGCAGAAAACATTCCGGGTCACCGTTAAAACAGAAAATGATCTTACCAGACTTCAAAACAGCAAATTACAAATATCCAGTGTCAGGGACAAACAGGTGGAGGTGGTGGTCAGCGGAAATATAAATCAATTTATAAAACTGCTGGCTGAATGTGATATAAGTGGGCTGGATATTATCTCTCAGGATTTAGAAGAAGTATTTATGAAATATTACGGTAAGGAGGCTGATTTTGATGAACAAAACATTACTTAAGGTTACGACCAGAAGCGGCTGGCTGGTCTGGACCATTTTTCTGGCTATTATGCTCATGTATAAGGTGATCATTATATCCATGTTTGATCCCGATGATATAGAAAGTATTATGGCCATGCTGGAAGTTATGCCCTCTGAACTGGTTGCTGGAATGGGATTTGCCGAAATTGGAGCCACCCTGACCTCCTTTATTGCCGGCTATTTTTATAACTTTCTGGCTATTATGTTTCCTCTGATTTTCTGTATTATTATGGGCAACAGACTGGTGGCCGCTCATGTGGACAGTGGTTCTATGGCTTACCTTCTGGCAACTCCCAATTCCAGAATTAAGATTATTGTTACCCAGGCTTTCTTTTTTCTGTCCAGTATTGTCCTGCTGTTTGTAGTGATCTCTCTGGCCGGTATATTAATCAGTGAGTCTTTTTTCCCGGGACTGCTGGAAATAAAGCCATATTTGATGCTCAATCTGGCCACCACATTAATTATCTTTACTGTAAGCGGAATCTGTTTTTTCTTTTCCAGCCTCTTTAACACCACAGGTTATTCTCTGGCTCTGGGGGGCGGAATCCCCGTACTCTTTTTTGTTTTCAACATGGTGGCCAACATGGGGGATGAGTTTGCATGGCTGGGCTATTTCACCGTTTTTAGTCTATTTAATCCCCTGGACATTATTTCTGGCGATTTTTCTATTCTTTCATCACTTGTTCTTCCCCTGATTATAACACTGCTGCTTTATGGTGGGAGCATAATTGTTTTTGACAGGAGGAGTCTGCCCCTTTAATTTATTAATAGCCTGGAAAGAAAGTCAGACCAGGACCCCTGTAAAAACACTACCGGCAGCCCTTATGACAGAGGCTGAATTTAAAATATAAATGGAAATCCAGCAGAATCCCCTGCTTTCTGTTAACCAAAAGATAGTTTAGGTATTTTTAAAATCGCAAAAATATCTCATACTGCTTTTTTTTAGTTCTTCCTGGCTGTAAAGAATTTTATAGCTCAGAACATCCACCTGCTCTGTAATCTCTGCTGCCGTTTCCTCCACTTCTTTTTCACTCTGGCCGTGAATCAAAGAAAATAAATTAAAAGGCCAGTCTTCATAGGTTGGTCGGGCAAAGACATGACTTATATCCTCATAACCGGCCATTATACGGCCGGCCCGGTCCCTTTTGGAAGGCTCTATTTCCCAGACCACCATTCCATTATGTTTAAAACCAGCTTCCCGGTGGTACAGGATACCACTGATCCTGCGTAATTTGCCCTCCTGTTTCATTTCTTTTATAACAGAAAGCAGTTTATCCTCAGTTATACCCAGTTCCCGGGCGATAATGCGGTATGGTTCACCGGTCAGGGGAATGCTGCCCTGAAGTTTTATAATGATTTCTTTTTCCAGCTCATCAATTTCATCCACCATCTACATCACCCTTCATTTTTGTTCATATCCAGATCAACCTGCAGTTTGTACCTTTTGGTAACTGGGAATTCTCTTAAAACCTGAATTTCATCAAAGCTTTTTATTTCAGAAATTTGGTCCTGTAATTTTTCTTTGTTTTTGGCAATCAGTGTAAACCACAGGTTAAAGCGGTGATTTCTGCGGTAATTGTGAGTTACACCACGGTACTTATTTATTTTTTCGGCAGTGTGATAAAATTCATCTGTTTTGACTTCAGCAGCAAGCAGGGTACTGACATAACCAAGTTTTTGAGGGCTGAAAATCCCTCCCACCCTTCTTATGTAATTTTCTTTCCGCAATTTCTGTAACCTTTCAATAACTTCCTGTTCTGAAATACCTATTTTATCTGCTATTTTTTGAAAAGGTCGGGAGACAAGGGGTAGATCTTTTTGTATAATATTCAGCAGTTGACGGTCAAGTTTACTTAACTCTCCATATTCCTCATTTTTATCCACTGTAATCCCCCACCTGACACCAGGAATCTCCCGCCATAAAATCACCATCCTGATAATAAAAGGCCCGGGCCCGACATCCTCCACAAATGTCTGTATGGTCACACCGACCACAATTTCCTGAATAATTTTCTGATCTTAATTTTGCAAAAACCTCCGAATTATCCCAGATCTCATCAAAAGGTTTTTCTCTTACATGACCGGCCTGTAAAGAAAGATAGGGACAGACATCAACCCGACCATCCGGCAAAATACAGCAGTAACTTATCCCTGCCAGACAGCCCCGGGTGTATCTTAAATCCAGACCCATTTGTTCGGCCACAACCAAAAATTGGGGTGCACAGGTGGGCTTTATCTCCAGGTCAACTTCCGTTCGTTTGTGCATTATATATTCTATAAGCTGATGATATCGGTCCGGAGTAACAGAGTCTTTTTCAATTTCTTGGCCCCGACCGGTGGGTACCAGAAAAAAGGGAGAATAGGACCGTACATCTAATTTTACAGCCAGATCGATTATTTTATCTATTTCCTGATAATTATAATTCATAATTGTTGAATTGATTTGAACCGGAATCCCTGCCTCCCGGCAATTTTTAATACCCCTAATTGCCTTTTCCCAGCTGCCCTGAACTCCGCGAAATCTATCGTGTTTTTCCTGCTCTATACTGTCCAGGCTGATCCCTACTGCTGCCGTGTTTACTTCCTTTAAATGGTGGGCAATTTCGGGAGTAATCAAAGTACCGTTAGAGCCAAAAACCGGCCGCAAATTCTGTTCTCGGGCATGGGTGACCAGTTCGAAAATGTCATCTCTCAACAGGGGCTCTCCTCCACTAAATATAATTATTCTAAAACCGGCTTTAGCTATCTCTGACAGCAGCTTTTTCCCTTCCCGGGTATTTAATTCATCTTTCTGTTTGGCTTCCGGGCCTGAGCTGCGATAACAGTGTTCACAGTGGAGATTGCATTCTTTGGTCACATTCCAGGAAATAATCATAATTTACTGTTCACTCCTCTTCTGAAGGGTTATCTCGGCAGAATTTAAATAACAGGCCGGATCTGAAGCCCATAAATCTCCATATACTTTTTTCGCCCTCATGCGGGAACTTCCATTACAGATATCAAGCCAGCTGCAGCGGCTGCATCTACCTTTAAGATACCTTTTTCTGTTCCTTAGACGATAAAGCAAACCACTCTCTTTATCCTGCCAGATATCACTAAATTTTTCATTTTTTACATTGCCCAGAGAATATTCATCCATAAATTGGTTGGGATGAACCCCACCCTGATCATCAATACTTACAATAGCCTGCCCACTGCGGTTACCACCATTACGCTGTAAAAGAGATAGAGCCTTTTGGGCCTGTTTTGAATCTTCTTTTTTTAATTTCAGATAAAGATACACTCCATCTGCCTGATGGGCTACTGTTAAAATTTCTTTTCCGGACTCTTCTGCAAGATACTGCTTGCTTTTATCATATAACAGGTCCATAAATCGACGTTTCTGATCCAGACTTAGATCCAGTTTGATCAATTCTTCAGCCCTTCCGGTATAAACCAGATGATAAAAACAGGCCCGGGGTATATTTTTCTCTTCAATAATATTAAAGATATAGGACAGATCCTGAAAATTATTTTTGAAGAGTGTAAAACGAATACCTACTTTCTGATTTTGAGCCCTGCAGTTATCCAGGCCCCGGAGTGCTTTCTGAAAAGCATCAGGTTTACCCCGAAATTCATTATGAGTTTCCGGCCGGCCATCCAGACTTATACCAATATAACTCACTCCACACTTTTTTATCTTGCCCGCTGTTTTACCATCAATTAAAGTCCCATTGGTGGACAGGGTGACTTTAAGACCCCTGTTTTTTATATAGGACATGATCTCAAAAATATCATCCCTTAAAAGAGGCTCACCACCCGAAATCAAAATAACCGGAACTTTCAAAGCGGCCAGTTCATCAACAACTTTTTTGCATTGTGCTGTGGAAAGTTCCCCTGAACCATCACAGCTGCTGGAGCTGGAATAGCAGTGTTCACATGCCAAATTACACCTCCGGGTAATATTCCAGGCTACAACCGGCCCCCTTTCTCCGGCAGCCCCTTTTTGCTGATGTTTTACTTTTTTGCTGTATCTCAAACTGTGGGGAAAGTCAGTGTTTTTATCAAGCAGCTTTGTTAATTCAATCACTGTTGTCTCCTTCCCGGTGCTGTTTTTGATTTATGGTCTGCTGCTAAATTTATTTATTGGATACCCAATTTGTTTTATCATATTTTACTATTTTCTATCCTTATAATAATTATCTGAATAATAATTATCTGATTCTTTATGATAGTTCTTCTTTATTTTCCAAAACAAATACTGCCCCTCAAAAAGGCAGTATAAATCATCCAGCTAATTATATCTTATTATAGAATTCGATTTTTTTTATCTCAATGGGTATAACTGTGAAACCTGCTTTTCTCCTTCTACTTAGTAAAACTCCTGTTATTTAATATAGCAGGATTGGCCTATAAAGTCAAATGATATGGCCTATAAACAGATCAAATAATTTAAAACCCATCTCTTTTTGAAAATAATATCTCTCAAAAAAAGATGGGCCTGAGTACAAATATAAAAACATTGTCGTCATTTAGATATCTTACCATGTTATTCAACTTCATATTAACCTTTATATTTATCTTCATCTGCATCTTAATTTAAATATTTATTTAAATCTCTATTTTAAATCTTTATTTTAAATCTTTATCTGAATTTCAATATTTTACTCGAATTATATCTGGTCCTGACTCACTTTGTCTTTTATGCTATCTGCCACCCGGGCCACTCTTTTAGCCAGATTAACTGCCATATTTAGTTCCTCCTCCTGGGGAGTTCTGCTGCCATCGGAACCGGCAATTGTAGAAGGACCATAAGGAGAACCCCCAATATGTTCTTCGGACATTAATTCTGGATTTTTACCATAAGGAGAACCAACAAAAATCATGCCCAGATGAAGCAGAGGAATAAGTGAAGAAATAATAGTTGTTTCCTGCCCACCATGGTTGGTATTGCTGCTGGTCATAATACCAGCTGCTTTACCCTCGAGCTCTCCATCTGCCCAGAGACCACCTGCACTATCCAGAAACTGTTTTATTTGGGCCGGCATATTTCCAAAACGGGTGGGAATGCCCCATACTATTCCGTCAGCCCAGAGCAGGTCTTCATGAGTCACTTCCGGAACATCCTCCTGCTTTTTCTGTGCTTTTATATAAGCATCCTGGCCTGACATTGCCTCTTTTGCCTGTTTTAGTTCAGGAATTTTTCTTAACCTAACCTCATATTCCTCACTTTGACCAACTCTATTCGCAGCAGTCCGGGCCATCTTTAAAATATGTCCATATGAACTATAATATACTATTAACAAACCGGTCATAAATATCTCACCTCACTGACTTTTTATTTATTAATCTCATCTTTAATTATATGATCACATATCATAATTGATAGTAATTATGAAAATTATTATACTTTATCTATCATTTTACTAGGTTTTAGGATAATACTTTTTAGCTGCAGATGCTGTTAATAAGTTTACAAATTAACCTCTGGTTTCACCTGCATAACTAAATACATTAAGATATCTTAAGACATCACAACTCAAAGT
>PWDW01000205.1 GCA_003553225.1 Halanaerobiaceae bacterium | reverse complement strand
TGGATGAAGATGTAACTGAACTGTTCGGGAAATGCCTGTGCCTTGTGATAGGGATGAGCCTGCTGTTGTCAGTTTCCATTACGGGAAGTGCAGTGTTTGATGGAGCTGAAGCGGGCGAAGGAGATGCTGTGGTAGAAGATTGTAGAGATGTAGCTCTGGAGAGTGGCACTGATGACTTCGGTGGGGGCAGTGGTAGAGTAGAGGAGCCGTACGAAATAGAAAATTGGACTCATCTGAACAACGTGAGATACAATTTAGGAGCTAACTTCACTCTATTAGCTGATTTAGATGAGGATAGTGATGGATATGACGAGTATGTTGATACGGAAGATGGTTGGGAGCCGATCGGTGATGACGAAAATGGATTTAAGGGGTCTCTAGACGGGAATGGTTACCATATTAGTGATTTATATATCAACAGATCAGAGATAAACTATGTAGGTCTTTTTGGATATACTGATGAGAATGCTTTATTGGAGAACATATCCCTTTTGAATATAGACATAAAAGGAGATCAAGCAGTAGGTGGTTTAATAGGATGGAATGAGGAAGGCACAGTGAACAATTCAAATGTTACTGGAAAAATTAATGGAGAGATATTTGTTGGTGGTCTAATAGGACGCAACAAAGGTACATTGAAGGGTTTAGATATTTACGGGGACATCATTGGCAATCGTGATATAGGTGGATTGGTAGGAGAAAACGATGGAAGCATTTCAGATTCATACGCTAGTGGTAAGGTAGATGGAAATGAGAATGTAGGTGGATTGGTAGGAGCATCTGTTGTGGGAAGTAGTGTGGAAAACTCCTTCTGGGACAAACAGACTACAAATCAAGATGAGAGTGATGGAGGAACAGGTAAGACAACAGATGAGATGCAGTCCATAGAGACGTACAACGATGAAGAAACAGAGGGATTAGAAGATCCTTGGGACATTGACGATGTACTTTGGAGCGAAGTAAATGAAAGTGCAACATGGAACATAGTTGATGAAGAGACTTACCCATTCCTAAGTTGGGAAGGCCGGAAAGGTTATGATTTGGATATAGAATTGACGGAAGGTGGTTCAGTTTCAGAACCAGGTGAAGGCACTTTCGATTACGAAAAAGGAAAGGTAGTCAACCTTGTAGCGGTGGCAGATGAGAATTACACCTTCGTCGGATGGACAGGTGATAATGAAACGATAGAAGATCCCACTGCTAAATCCACTACGATAACGATTGAAGACGATTACTCAATAACAGCAGAATTTGAACCGAAAACTTACGAACTTACCGTAGATACTGAAGGACACGGAAATGTGACAATCGACCCTGCGGAGGATGAATATGAGCATGGAACAGAGGTGACGTTAACAGCAGATGCGGACGAGCACTGGTACTTTGTAGAGTGGGCAGGCGATTACCAAAGTTCTGACGAACATATTACTATTATTATGGACGGGGATAAAGAGATAACTGCGCACTTCGAAGAGCATACTTATACTCTTGATGTAACAATTGAAGGGAATGGTACAGTAGATATAGATCCTGAGAAAACAGAGTACGTGCCAGGAGAAGAGGTTGATTTAACGGCTATAGCGGATGAACATTGGTACTTTGTCAATTGGACAGGAAATCATACAGGAACTGAGGAGGATATAACAATCATTATGTATGATGACAGGGAACTAACAGCTCACTTTGAAGAGCATATTTACACTCTTGATGTAATAATTGAAGGGAATGGCACAGTAGATATAGCTCCTGAGAAAGCAGAGTACGAGCCAGGAGAGGAAGTCGATTTAACGGCTATAGCGGATGAACATTGGTACTTCGCCAATTGGACGGGAGACGTACCTGAAGGTAAAGAAGAAGACCCTCAGATCAACATAACGATGGATGAGAACAAGAGTGTAACGGCGCACTTCGAAGAATATGACCCGGCATACTTCGAAGTCGAGATAACCGAATTCGATGATGAAGTTTACGAAGGAGAAAAAGTCAGATTGGAATATAGGGTAGATAATACAGGTGAAATCGAAGATACGCAGGACATAGTTTTCTTAGTGGATGAAGTTGAAGAATATAGTGAGATGGGAGTAAAATTGGGTGGTGGTGAAGAATTCAAAGGTGAGTTCACCTGGGATACAGATACTCCGGGCGAGTATGAATTAGAAGTAGCTAGTGAAAACATGACAGATTCTGTAACGGTTTCTGTCAATGAACGTCTAGAGGATCCTTACTTTAGTGTGAACATAACAGGATACGATGACGAAGTTTACGAGGGCGATGAAGTCACGCTGGAGTATACGGTAAGTAACATAGGCGAACTCGAGGGTAAGCAGCAGATAAATATCACCGTTGACAACACTGTAGAAGAGACCGAGGAGGTCACGCTCGAGCCGTACGCAGTACATCAAGGCGAATTTATCTGGCAAGCGGGAGACGAAGGCGAGTATGAGATCACGGTGGCTAGTGAGAATTCTACGGATTCAGTAACCGTTGCGGTCGAAGAATATGACCCGGTACACTTCGAAGTCGAGATAACCGACTTCGATGCCGAAGTGATAGAGGGCGAAACCGTAACGGTCCAATACACGATAACGAATGAGGGAGATGAAGAAGGTACGCAGGACATAGTGTTCAGC
>PWDW01000132.1 GCA_003553225.1 Halanaerobiaceae bacterium | reverse complement strand
TAATTTATTATACTGTTTTGCTGTTAATACATGGTAATATTATATTATTTTAACAATAACTGACTCCAATAAATTATTTCTGAACATAATGGTGAATATTTATCTTTGGCTTAACAAATAAGGCTCAGCACATCGTTTATACTTAACTTAACAAGAAAATAAATTCATTTTTGTTTAATCCTCCATATCAGATAGAAAGTAGGTCTCAGAAAACTGAAATCCAGCTGAAATTAAAAGTAATATTAGGTTTCCTGCCAGCACCAGATATAATATTATTAATGTAATATTATTACTATTAATCACAGCTGAATATGATATTATATTTATATGGCATCATTTTTTAGTGAGAGATTATAAACACGCTCAAATAACATTACAGAGGAGGAACAATATGACTTCTCATCAACAGCCATGGGACTCCATCCTGGAAACAATTGGTCACACCCCTCTTGTTAGAATCCAGGCTTCTAATGACCAGTTTCCGGTTTATGCCAAACTGGAGTATTTTAATCCCGGGGGCAGTGTTAAAGACCGTATCGGGAAATATATACTAAAGCAGCTTTTGGAGTCAGGAGATCTCAAACCTGGAGGAACTGTTATTGAACCTACAGCTGGTAATACCGGAATTGGGATGGCTCTTGTGGCTAATAATCTGGGCCTGAAAACAATTTTTGTGGTTCCGGACAAATTCAGCCGTGAAAAGCAGAAATTGATGTCCGCCCTGGGAGCAAAATTGGTTTTTACTTCCTCAAAAAAAGGAATGGACTATGCCGTCCAAAAGGCTAAAGAACTGGCCTCCGAAAAAGAAAATGCTGTTGTTCCCCAACAGTTCAGTAATCCTTTAAATGCCGAAGCCCATTATAAGACAACAGGACCCGAAATATATCAAACACTAGATGGTAAAGTGGGAGCAATCGCTATCGGCTGTGGAACCACAGGTACTTTGATGGGTACAGCAAGATATCTCTCTGAAAAAATACCGGAAATTTATATCCTGGCCGTAGAACCTGAAGGATCAGTTTTCGGAAATTTTATTGATCAGGACCTTACAAAAGAAAAGTATAATATAGAGGGAATAGGCACCCATGACCGAAGAATCAATAAATTATTCAACCCGGACCTGGTTGATGATGTGATGCAAATCAGTGATCAGGAGGCCCAGCAGGAATTAAAAAGGCTGGCCCTTGAAGAAGGACAGCTGGTAGCAACAAGTTCAGGAGCAGCCGGTACTGCAGCACTAAAATTGGCAGATAAAATAAAAAAAGGAGAAATTTCTGTACCCTATGACAATGTTGTCACAGTTTTTTCTGATTCAGGTGAACGTTATCTTTCAAAAGGAATATATGATTCCTATGAGGAGTGGATAAAAAATGACAGCTGATAATAAATTTCATTTTAATACCCGGGCCATACATGCCGGACAAAAACCGGATTCGAAAACAGGAGCTGTCAATACACCTATTTATACCAGTACAACCTATCAACAGGACAGTCCTGGAAAACATAGAGGTTTTGAGTATTCACGCACCGGTAATCCTACTCGCGAGAATCTGGAAAAAAATTTAGCCTCACTGGAAAATGGAACACATGCCCGCACCTTTGCCAGTGGTATGGCTTCTATAAATACAGTACTAAACCTGCTGCAGTCAGGTGATCATGTGGTGGCGGGAAATGATATATACGGAGGTACCCATCGTCTTTTTACCAGAGTTTTTACCCAGTATGATCTAACTTTTTCTTTCATCGATACGACCAACCTCAAGAAGGTTGAAGATGCTTTTAAATCAGAAACCCGTCTGTTATGGGTTGAAACACCAACCAATCCTCTTTTGAGAATCAATGATATTGAATCTCTGGCTGAAATTGCTCATCTAAATGATGCCCTGTGTGTGGTGGACAATACTTTTGCCACCCCTTATCTCCAGCGTCCTCTGGATATGAATGCCGATATAGTATCTCATTCTTTAACAAAATATCTGGGAGGTCATTCCGATGTCATTGGTGGAGCCTTAATCACAAACAGTGAAAAATTAGATAAAAAGCTTGGTTTTTATCAAAACAGTGTAGGAGCTACTCCCGGACCTCAGGAGTGTTACCTGGTACTCAGAGGTATTAAAACCCTGCCTCTCAGAATGGAGCGGCACTGTGAAAATGCCCGGAAGTTATCAAGGTGGCTCCAAGAACATCCTCAAGTTAGCAAAGTATACTATCCCGGCTTGAAAAATCATCCCGGTCATAAACTGGCTGAAAAACAAATGGATGATTTCGGTGGTATGTTAAGTTTTGAGCTCAAGGCTGCAAAAGAAACCACCGGTAAAATGTGTACAGCTACCCAGATCTTTACTCTGGCCGAAAGTCTTGGAGGTGTGGAAAGTTTGATTGAACAGCCAGCAATGATGACCCATGCCTCGGTTCCCCGGGACAAAAGACTGGCCGCCGGACTAAAAGATGGCCTGGTACGGGTAAGTACCGGAGTGGAACATATTGATGATTTAAAAAACGATCTTCAGCAGGCAATTGATAAAGCCATAACTGATTAAACCGAGCATTATAGAGCTTTTAAAACAGCACAAAGCTGACTACAAATTATCATCCAAAAACTCCAGGACCCGCTCAACATATTCAGCATGGGCAAC
>PWDW01000018.1 GCA_003553225.1 Halanaerobiaceae bacterium | reverse complement strand
TGTTCATAAAATTGATTGATTGCCTTTTGGGGAAGACCCAGTCCCCTGAAGGTAAAATAGCCTTTTTTGAGGGGCATGCCTTTTAGCATTTCAAACATGGGATTTTCAGGATCAATATTCAGTATCTCCAGAGCCTGCTCCATTTTCTCGGCTGTTCTTTCATCCTGCAGAAAAGTGCGAAAACTGTGGTCGGGAGTAAGTTCGGGCCGGACCTCATCTTTTGATTTTACCTCTACAGTCTCAGAAAGATGAATATCCCGTGAGGAGGAACCAATCATGATCTTATAGGTACCGGATTCAACGGCAAAACGGCCCAGTTTTTCCGAATAAAAGGCAAAATCCCGCTCCGTTAGCTCCATGGAGACCGTTTTTTCCTCTCCGGGAGCCAGTTCTATCCGGGTGAAGTTTTTCAGCTCCCGGGGCGGTCTGCGAACCGCGGACTTTCCGCTGTAACCAACATACAGCTGGACTACCTCACTTCCCTTTCGGTCACCGGTATTTTGGATGTCAACCTCGGCTGTCAGCTTTTCTCCGGAGCTGATCCCGGGAGTGGAAAGCCTGAGTCCGGAATAAAAGAAAGTGGTATAGGATAGTCCATAACCAAAAGGATACTGAACCTCCATGTTTTTTTCATCATAATATCGATAACCGGTAAAAATACCTTCCCTGTATTCCACCTTTTCTACTGTACCCGGAAAATGAAGATAGGCCGGGTTATGTTCACGGCAGAGAGGAAATGTTTCGGAGAGTTTACCGGAGGGATTTATTTTGCCAAATATTATTTCAGCCAGAGCTCCGGCACCGGCCTCTCCCGGCAGCCAGGCATGAATCAGGCCTTTAAGATGGGGTAACAGTTCATTTAGATCAAGTGCTGAACCACTATGGGTGACCACAATCACCTGTTCATTTACCTCTGCTATTTCCCGAAGCAGCTGAACATGATCCCCGGGCAGGTTTATATGATTACGATCTTTACCTTCACTCTCCATGGCTTCAGTAGTTCCAGTAAAGAATATTACCGCCTCCTTTCCGGCAGCTGCCTCCCGGGCTTCCTGCAGCAGTTTATCATCTGTCTTCTCTTCTTTATAGCCGGGTGCAAATTCACAATCTGCATATTTTTTTAGCTCCTGCAGAGGTGTCTCTAAATTACGGGGAGTCAAATGGGAGCTCCCTCCTCCCTGATAGCGGGGCTTTTCTGCAAACTCACCAATCACCGCAATCTCAATCTCCTGATTCAGGGGCAGAATATCTTCTTTATTTTCCAGAAGAACCATCGCTTCTGCGGCCGTCTGCCGGGCCAGAAGGTGGTTTTGTTCAAAATCACAGCTATAATCCCGGCGTGAATTGGCGGCGGCGTTTTTTATCATCCTGAGTACACGGCCCACAGATTTATCAAGATCTTTTTCTTTAAGTTTCCCTTCCTCCAGCTCTTTTTTGACCCACTCATCCTGAAGGCCCGGGCCGGGCATCTCCAGATCCAGACCGGCTCTGATGGAAGCGGGTTTATCATCCACCGCCCCCCAGTCCGAAACCACCAGACCCTCAAAACCCCATTCTTCACGCAGGATACCGGTTAAAAAATCATTATTATGGGACATCGGTACCCCATTTACTTTATTGTAGGAACACATTACCGTCCAGGGCCGGGCCTCTTTTACAATTTTTTCAAAGGGATAGAGATAAATTTCTCGCAGTGTCCTTTCATCAACTTCACTGCTGACAACCATGCGGTTGGTTTCCTGTTCATTGGCCACAAAGTGCTTTACTGAAGTACCCACACCTTCTGCCTGGACCCCATTTATGTAGGCTATACCCATCCTGGCAGTTAAACAGGGGTCCTCGGAAAAATATTCAAAATTTCTGCCTCCTACAGGTGTCCGTTTGCCATTAACTCCCGGGGCCAAAAGTACCCCGACATTATAGTGCTGGGCTTCCCTTCCTATAGCCCGGCCCACCTTCTTAATTAAATCCGGGTTCCAGGTGGCCGCAGCGGCGGCCAGGATGGGAAAACTGGTGGCCGGCAGAGATTCCAGCAGGGAGTCAGCTTCTTCATCATTAAGCCGAACCCCATGGGGCCCATCGGTCATGGTGATGGAAGGAATATCCAGACGCTCAATTCCTTCCGTATGCCAGAAATCACTCCCGGACAAAAGTTCAATCTTCTCCTCCAGGGTCATTTCCTCAACAAGATCAGAGATCTCATCGGTAATCTCCATCTCTTTATTACCTCCCTCTATTCTGTTTATATTACCTTTATATCATAAACAGCTTTATTTATCATATGAATTATAATTTTTCTTTGCATTTATGAATTTCTTGTATATTTGATCCAGAATTAACATTATATCTTAATATTAAAACACCGGTCTTTTTCCTGCTGTTTTGACATTCCTGAGAAAAAATAATATAATATTTTCGTAAATAGTACTTATCTCAGAAAATAAGTGAGTATAGAAAAGCTTGATAAACTCACCAAAAGGAGGACACAGATGATTGATTTAAACATGCAGACCGCAATAGTCACCGGAGCAGCCCGGGGACTGGGAAGAGCTCTGGCCCGGACTCTGGGACAGCAGGGAATCCAGGTTGTCCTGGCCGATATTGATCGGGCCGGTGCCGAAGAAACAGCCTCCGAAATTGAG
>PWDW01000099.1 GCA_003553225.1 Halanaerobiaceae bacterium | reverse complement strand
GTGGTCAGTGCTCTCAAGTTCTTTGCCTGATACATCAGGGTGCTAAACGTGGAGAAGAGAGTTCTCATTGCGCTAATCCTTCTGGGTTTTTTGTTATTTTACATATCGGATTCCGATCAGCACGAAACAAGAGAAGCAAACGTCACTAGAGTGATAGACGGAGATACGGTAGTTCTCGGTCCTGGCGAAAGAGTGAGACTGATGGGCATAGATACTACAGAAATAGGTGAAGAGTGCTCGGAGGAGGCCACGTGGTGGCTAACGGATAAAATAAACGGCAGCGAGATTGAAATGGAGGTTATGGGTGAAGATATCTACGACAGAACTCTGGCGTACATCTTCAAGGGAGATCTCCATATTAGCAAAGAACTGGTTGAGGAGGGTCTGGCCTACACCTACTACTTTGATCCCGATGAAAGGTATATAGAAGAGCTGGTTGAGACAGAACGTCGGGCCATCGAGGAAAACAGAGGTTGTCTGTGGAGTAAAACCGTGAAAGATTCGGAGGATGTCCTTCATGCGTGTGATACCGAAGACCATATATCAGAAGTGTCCTTGGTTAAAGGAGTGGTCGAGGAAGTAAATTATGGCGACGGGATAACATATCTGAACTTTGAGGACGAGTATCCCAACAACTGCTTCACAGCGATAGTCTGGGACAGTTACAGAGATAGGTTTCCCGAAGGCAAGGAAATATATGAGGACAGGAGAATAGTGGTCGAGGGGCTGGTGACGGAGTACCAAGGTGATCCACAGGTGGAAATCAGAGACCCTGCGCAGATAGAGACCCTGAACTGAGCGTGCCATAGACGCCTGGTAGGCATGAAAAATATTTAATGGTGGGAACTAATAACTTAACAGATGACCGCAGAGAAAATAGCTATAATATCAGGCAAGGGTGGTGTTGGAAAGACAGTTATAACTGCTAATCTAGGCAGCGTGATGTCCCACGTTTTTGACGAGGACGTTATAGTAATAGATACCGACGTATCAAGTTCCCATCTCGGAATACACTTCGGGTTCTATTCAAACCCGGCGACCTTGAACTCCGTCCTGAAGGGAAATCATAAACCAGAGGAGGGTGTTTATGAGCACGAAACGGGCCTTAAAATCGTTCCGGGGTCTCTGAACTACGACGATATAAGAGATGTGGACGTTTACAATATGGAAGAGGTCATCAAGGAGTTTGAGGACAAGGCAGACGTAATACTTCTGGACTGTGGTCCGGGTATAGACAGAGAGACCAGTGCAGCTATACGTAGTGCTGATAAGGTATTGTACGTCTCCAAACCGTCCTTTACATCACTTATTGACGTAATGAGGACCGATTCGCTTGTCGACGAGCTGGACAAGGAAACCATGGGAATAGTTCTCAACATGGTAAAGGGCAAAAAACATGAGATCGATTCTTCTGAGGTTGAAAGCTTTACTGATATGAAGGTCTTGGCCGAGGTGCCCCATGACAATCTAGTTGAAGAGAGTACCTCCAAGGGCGTGCCTGTGTCGATATACAATCCCCACGCAAAGGCCAGCAGAAGTATAGAGGATCTTGCCGGCCGACTTTTGGGCAAAGAACCAGAGAAAAAGAAATGGGGGATATACAGGAAGTTCAGAGAGTTTTTACCTGGTCTTTAGTTATGACAACTTAGGCTCCAGCCATTCTATCAGTGATTCACGGTTACGACCTTCCTTCTCCAGATCTATTAGTTTCTGTATGTCGAGATTTTTTTCATTGACCTCTTCCTTGATATCTCTTACACCCTTTTCCAATATTTTTTCATATTCGTCCTCTTCTGGCGTCTCGGACTCCTCTTCTTCCTCGTCCTTTTGTTCTTCTTCCTCTGCTTCTGTTTCCTCCTCGGGTTCCTCTCCTTTTGTCTCCCCTCCTTCTTTTCCTTCACTTGTCTCCCCTCCCTTTCCTTCACTCCTTTCCATAACCTCTTCTATGTTTTCCCACATTTCAACGAGCCTCTCGTTTATTTTTTCTATCTTCTCCTCATTGGAGTCCTTTATTCTTTCGTAATCACTTGTGGATATCTCGCCCTTCTCGTACTCCTCATCAAGGTTCTCCAGGAATTCCTCCACGTCCCGCCTTTTCTTTCTGAGTTCAACTATAGGTTGTGGAAGGGACATATCTTCCAGTGGAGCTATTTTACCGTACTCCTCCAGCTGTTCCTCGAGTTCTTTAACCCTTGCCCTCACCTTTTCCATCTCGTCTTCCTTTACAGCATCGTTTACATCTACCGATACTTCGTCCAGCTTCTTGTACATATCACTTGTCTTTTCATTCAACGTATCGACCATGGCTTTGTACTTACTGTATTCGTTCATCTTTTTCTTCATCTGTATGTTGAGCTTCTCAGACTTCGAAGCAAGCCTCTCTATGTAGCTCTCCGCTTCCTTGATCTCCTTTATTTTTTCCTCGAACTCCTTGTTGAGTTCTATGAGATTTTCTAGACTTCCGAGATCGTTCAACGTTTCCTTCACGTCGTTTGCCTTTTGATCGGTTCTTTGCAGCTTTTCCTCGAGCTTACCGAGCTCTCTCTCGTTGTTACCTATGTTCTTCTTTACTTCTTCAAGGTCCCTCTTTATGTCCTCTGGTTGAAGACCCTCGACCTGGTTCTTCAGCATATCCACGTCCTTCTG
>PWDW01000110.1 GCA_003553225.1 Halanaerobiaceae bacterium | reverse complement strand
AGAAGGTATAATTAAAACGAGAAGGTATAATTAAAACGAGAAGGAATAATTAAAACGAGAAGGTATAATTAAAATAAGAAGGTATAATCAAAATTAGAAGTAATAGGTAAACAAGATAGGAAAGGTGATTTTTAATGAATACAATTTCAGACCTTACAAGTCCTTCAGTATTTATAGGTAAACAGGGAAATGGTATAATTAGTTTTGGTTCCGGTCAGCCGGATCTGCCCCCACCGGAAAATGTATTAAATAAATTTAAAGTAAGAAGTGATCTGCGCTATGGTTTAATCCAGGGAGAGGAAATTCTGCGAGATCGTCTTTCAGAAGAATATACAGCTTCTAATGTTAATAATTTTGTTATAACCAATGGAGCTTCTGAGGCCCTGGATTTGATTTTCAGAGCTATGGAAGATGGAAAGGTGCTGGTTCCCAGGCCTTATTATTATTCTTATCCTTTTATTTTAAAGCGGACTGGAATGGAGCCAATATATACTGATTTAAATAAAGGAAGGATAGATTTAGCTGATTTTAAGAAAAAAATTGGGGACTGTAAAGCAATTTTGATTAATTCTCCTTCCAATCCTACCGGACGTATTGAATCTCTGGAGACTCTGAAAGAAATTGAAAGAATCACCGAAGAGCTGGGAGTTTATATTGTTTCCGATGAGGTTTATAAAGATATAATATATGAAAGAGAAAATTATTTAATTCAGGGTGATCAGGTTATAACTGTGAATTCTTTTTCCAAAACATATGCCATGTGTGGGGTAAGAGTTGGTTATTTGTGGAGTGCGGATCAGGGTTTTGTTAATAAAGTTATAAACCTGAAAACACATACTTCTATGAACACCAGTCTTGTGGGCCAGGATATGGCTATTGAGGCCATGAAAGCTCCCCGCTCCTATATTGATAAACAGCTTAAAATCTGGAGAAAGCGCCGGGACTTGATTTATAAGGGCCTGAAAGATATTGGACTTGATTTATGGAAACCGGAAGGTGCTTTTTATGTCTTTCCCAGAATAGAAAAGCCAAGACAGTTTGTCTGGAAACTTTATCAGGATTATAATGTGATAACCTATCTGGGTGAATGGTTTGGCTCACCCCAGCGGGTTAGATTAAGCTATGCACTAAAGCGGGAAGAGATTGAAGAGGGGCTCAACAGAATAGAGGACTGTCTTGAAAACATGAAATAAATCAGATATAAATAATCTTTTTCTTTTATAAAACATATTTTTTATTGCCGAAGACAGGTAAGGAAATGAAATGTTATATTTATTTTGTGAGGAGAAGAAAATATGATATATATTATTGCTCTGGTAATTTTATTGCTGGATCAGTGGTTTAAGGTTCTTGTTGAACAGAGTTTTAATCTGGGACAGAGTATACCGGTTATTGAAGAGATTTTTCATTTAACCTATATCCAGAATACAGGAGCATCTTTTGGACTTTTAAAAGAATATACCTGGTGGATTACAGTTATCAGTCTGGCCGTACTTGTGATTTTTATTTATTTTATTCAGGCCAGTGAATTTGATGGTCTGCTGTTTAAAATTAGTTCCGGTCTGATTGTGGGCGGTGCTGGGGGCAATATACTGGACCGCATACGTATGGGATATGTAATTGATTACCTTGATTTTAGAATTTGGCCGGTTTTTAACCTGGCTGATATAGCAATAGTAATGGGTGGGATCATATTTGTAGTGGTTTTGTTTAAGTCTGATTTTTTTTAAAATAGCAGAACTGCTATTTTGTAAAAAATAATCAGGAAAAAGTTTATCATCAGGAAGTGATAGCTGCTATGGTATCTAAGAAATACCGGGCTCAATATGCAATAACAGCAGATGAAATAAAAAAAGGAGTGGGCAGGCGTCTGGATAAATTTTTGGCCGAGAGGTTAAGTGACCTGTCCCGTTCTTATATACAGAAATTGATTGCCGGGGGAGAAATTACAGTCCGAAATTGTAAGGTGGATAAAAGTTATCGGCTGCAGGAAGGAGATCATATTTTGATAAACATTCCTGCTCCCCGGACTGTGGATTTAACTCCGGAAAAGATGGAGCTGGATATAATTCATGAAGATAAAGAAATTCTGGTTCTTAATAAACCGGCCGGATTGGTGGTTCATCCCGATAAACATCACCAGAAGGGGACCCTGGTTCACGGGCTGCTGTACCATATATCCGATCTACCGGCCATAAATGGTGTATACAGGCCGGGGATTGTCCACCGGCTGGACAAAGATACCTCCGGGGTTCTGGTGACCGCCAAAACGGAGAACAGTATGTACAGTCTTTTATCTCAGTTTGAAGAAAGAAAAGTTAAAAAGGTATACCGGGCTCTGGTTTGGGGTCAGGTACCACATAAAAAAGGGAAAATCAAGGCTCCTATCGGCAGAGACCCTGACCACAGAACCAGAATGAAAGTTCGGAAGGAAAACAGCCGGGAGGCGGTTACGCACTTTGAAGTTCTGGAGATTTATCATGATTTTAGTTATCTGGAGCTGGTTTTGGAGACCGGACGCACCCATCAGGCCCGGGTACATCTGGATTTTATGGGTTATCCTGTTGTCGGAGATGAGAAGTATAACCAGCGTCAGCAGGGCAAAGTAACAGAAATAAGGGGAGAAAAGATTAATCGTCATCTGCTTCATGCCTTCCAGCTTGGTTTTTATCACCCCGGGCATCAGGAATTTGTCTCTTATGAGGCTCCACTGCCGGAGATATTTCAGAAAATGATTGATTCTTCGGGTAAAACCGGCTGATTGCTTTTTAAAAAAGAACAAAGCCGGATTCGGATTATTTTTTTGCCTCCCTTTACAAATATTGTTAAATATGGTAATATATAATTAAAGGTTATATTTAACATTTTATAATAAATATAACCAAAATTAATACAAAGGGAGCTGATTAATATGATTAACAAGGTAATTTTGACAGGCCGGCTGGTAAGGGATCCTGAGTTAAGATATTCAGAACAGGGTGTACCTTTTGCTATTTTCACTCTGGCGGTGGAAAGAAATTTTACCAATCAGGAAGGTCAGCGGGATACTGATTTTATCGATGTTTTAGCCTGGAGAAAACAGGCTGAAAATTGTGCTGAATACCTGCAGAAAGGAAGTATGGCCGGTGTGGAGGGAAGACTGCAGATACGAAAAAATGAAAAAGAGGAGCAGACATATATTAATCCGGAAGTGGTAGCGGATTCTGTAGAATTTTTGAGCAGCCCGAATCAGAGAAGCGGTCAAAAAGAAGCAGCTCAGGCGGAATCCTGAAAAAATTAAACGAGATTTTTTATGGTGTCAATTTTATGGTGAAGATTATTATGGTTTTGCTGTATAATTGATTGAGGAAAAAAACAGTAAAATCATAAAAAAAAGAATGAAATGACATTTGTTCGTTTTGACATTTAAATCTTAAGATGATATATTTAAAGTAGTAATTGATATCAAGAATTTGTACAATAAATCTAAAAACAATTTTTTAAAAGGATCCTTTTGATCTATCAAAAAAAACAAATAAATAATAGAACAAATAATTTAATATGATAGATTATCCAATCGAATATAATAGAATATATAATTGAATATGTGTTATAAAGTAAATACAGTAAATTTTTTTGTTTATAGAATATAATATATAATAATTTTGAGGATAAATAATAGATCAAATAATTAGTTAATAAAAAGTATTTTACAGGGGAGGCCGGATATGACCCTGAATTCAGAGAAAAGAACGGTACTCAAAGCTGAAGGAATACAGAGAATTCTCCGCCGAATGGCACATGAGATTATTGAAAATAATGAAGGGACTGAACAGCTGGTTCTAATAGGTATTCGGACCAGGGGTGTTCCGCTGGCCCGGAGGCTTATTGCTATGATAAAAGAATTTGAAGGTACAGAAGTGCCCCTGGGGATACTGGACATTACTTTATACCGGGATGATCTTTCCACAATCGGAGAACAGCCGGTAGTACATAAAACAGAAATTCCATTTGATATTACCGGTAAAAAAGTAATCCTAATTGATGATGTTATTTATACAGGCCGGACCGTAAGATCGGCTCTGGATGCTTTGGTTGATTTTGGCCGCCCGGATAAAATTAAGCTGGCTGTATTGATTGACCGGGGTCACCGGGAATTACCTATTAGAACTGATTTTGTAGGTAAAAAAGTATCCACTTCTCAGAATGAATTAATTACGGTTTTTCTCGAAGAAACTGATGGTGAAGATAAAGTGTTTATTGAGGAAAATAATTACTAATGCTGGGATTAGAGTTTTGTTTATCAAACCCCTGATTTAACGGTCAGGGGTTTTAAAATGTATAAATATACAGAGGAGGCGTATTAGCTATGTCAATAAAAAGGAAGGATTTCCTGGGACTTTATAATACCGATCGGGAGGAAATAGTTTCTATCCTGAATACAGCTGAATCAATGAAGGAGATATTCACCCGAACGGTAAAAAAAGTTCCCACACTCCGGGGAAAGACAATTGTCAATCTTTTTTTTGAACCCAGTACCAGAACTAAGTCCTCCTTTAGCCTGGCAGCTAAAAGATTAAGTGCCGATGTGATGAGTGTTTCTAAAAAGATGAGCAGTGTACAGAAGGGTGAGTCACTGCTGGATACTGCCAAAACAATGGAAGCTATGGGGGCCGATGTAGTAGTGGTTCGCCATGGATCACCGGGGGCGGTTGAATTTCTGGCCGAACAACTTTCTGCCCGGGTATTGAATGCCGGTGATGGTGCTCACGCCCATCCGACCCAGGCCCTGCTTGATCTATATACTATCAAGGAAAATTTGGGTCAAATTGAGGGTCTCAAAATTTTGATTGTGGGTGATATTACCCACAGTAGAGTGGCTCGATCTAATATATGGGGTTTAAATCATCTGGGAGCCGAGGTAAGGGTGGTGGGTCCCAATACACTGCTGCCCGTAGAGATTGAGAAGATGGGTGTTGAAAAATATACTGACCTGGACCAGGCTTTATCAGATGTGGATGTTATTAATATTTTAAGGATTCAGCTGGAAAGGCAGAAAAGTGGATTGTTTCCTTCAATTAATGAGTACATTAAATTTTATGGTTTTCATGAAGAACGATTAATGCAGGTCGATGATGAAGTGCTGATTATGCATCCCGGTCCCATGAACAGGGGTATCGAGATTGACAGTGAGGTTGCCGATGGAAAGCAGTCGGTTATAACAGAACAGGTTACAAATGGAGTGGCTGTCCGAATGGCTTTATTATATCTATTAGCGGGAGGTAATCCAGAAGATGCCGAAATTACTTAAAAAAGGTATTATATTAGATCCCCGGGCCTATTTTCAGGAAGAGAAAGACATTTTAATTAATGAGGAAAAAATAATAAAAATAGCTGACTCAATTGAAGTAAATGAGCTTAGGGAAAAATATGATTCTTCTTTTTTAGATAAGCTGGAGATTTTTGAGTTAGAAAAAAATTTTGTGCTGCCCGGATTAATTGATTTACATACTCACCTCCGGGAACCCGGATATGAAGAAAAAGAAACAATCAGGACTGGCTGTGAGGCGGCAGCGGCCGGAGGTTTTACCCAGATTGCCTGTATGGCAAACACTAAACCGGTGGCCGATAATCCGGCTACAATAGAATTTATTAAATCACAGAGCAGAAAAGCCGCTGTCAAGGTGTGGCCTGTGGGCAGTATTACAAAAGATATGCAGGGGGAAAATCTGGCAGAAATTGGCTTTTTGTCAAAAGCCGGTGTGAAAGCTATTTCCGATGACGGTAAAACGGTAATGGACAGTGATATTATGCGCCGGGCAATGGAATATGCGGCCGGTTTTAATATGCTGGTAATAGATCACTGTGAGGATTTAAATCTGGTTGGTGAAGGGGTTATGAATGAAGGTTATTATTCAACTATTCTTGGTTTAAAACCTATTCCCGCAGCAGCCGAGGAAGTAATAATTGCCCGTAATATTATTTTATCTGAGTTAACGGACTGCCCTATTCATATTGCCCACCTGAGTACAGCCCGGGGGGTAGAAATGGTTGCTGAAGCAAAGGAAAAAGGTATTTCCATTACTGCCGAAACAACCCCTCATCATCTAATATTGACCGATAAAGCGGTGGTGGGTTATGACCCCAACACCAGGGTTAACCCCCCTCTGCGCAGCTCTGAGGACCGAGAGGCGTTAAGACAGGGAATAAAAGAAGGAATAATTGATGCTGTGGCCACCGATCATGCTCCTCATACTTTTGAAGATAAACTGGGAGAGTTTGATCAGGCAGCCAATGGTATTTCGGGGCTGGATACCTCCCTATCACTTCTTTATGATAGATTGGTTGATGAAAATATTCTTAACTGGTCTGAGCTGCTGGAAGCCATGGTTTATAAACCGGCCGAGATACTGAAACTTCAGGAACCTGGGATCCGGGAGGGTAAAACAGCAGATCTGGCAGTTTTTGATCCCGATAAAAAATGGAAAATCGAATCAAAAGCATTAAAATCAAAAGGTAAGAACACACCTTTTTTGGGTGAAAAACTTAAGGGTAAAGTTAAAATGACTCTGGTAGATGGAAAATTAGTATATGATAACAGGGGAGGTCAAAATGAAATTATTTATTGATCGGCTGGTGGAAAAAATTAAAGAAAAAAACAGTTCTATCTGTGTTGGCCTGGATCCACATCCGGATATGCTGCCCGAATTTTTAGTAAGGAAATATGCAGCAGAATTTGATAATACCCGTAAAGCAGCTGCCAGAGCTGTACTGGAGTTTAACCAGAATTTACTGGACAGTATTCATGAGATTACTCCGGCAGTTAAACCCCAGGCGGCATTTTATGAACTGCTGGGTCTGGAAGGAATTAAAACCCTGAAAAAAACAATAGAATATGCTAAACAGAAGGAACTTTTGGTTATTCTTGATGCTAAAAGAAATGATATTGGTTCGACAGCAGCTGCTTACTCCCGGGCTTATCTGGGTATGGAAGAGGAACAGGGTTTTAGGGCCGGCTGGGTCAGTGAAGAAGAACAGGAAATTTCTATTTCGGACAGCAATAAGGATTTTGTTGACAGTAATGATTCTGCTCAGCAGCAGGAAAAGAATGTAGAAATAGCTGAGGAACGGTTTTATTTTCAAAATGAAATTGAAGTGGACTGTATGACTATTAATCCCTATCTGGGTGCAGATGGAATAATGCCTTTTCTCCACAAAAAATCCAAAGGTGCTTTTGCCCTCCTGAAAACATCAAATAAGAGTGGAGGGGATATTCAGGATCTGGAACTTACTGATGGAAGTCCGGTATATGAAAGGGTAGCTCAGCTTATAACCGAATGGGGTTCAGAACATACCGGTAAAAGTGGTTACAGTAACCTGGGAGCTGTTGTAGGGGCAACTTATCCCCGAGAACTTAAAAAGCTGAGGTCTATGATGCCCCAAACCTATTTCCTTATTCCCGGTTTTGGCTTTCAGGGAGGAGAACCGGAGGATATAGTTTATGGTTTTAATGATGATGGTCGGGGAGCAATTGTTAACTCTTCCAGAGGTATTAATTTTGCCTATCAGCGTGAACCCTGGAAGAAAGATTATTCCGCTCCAGAATATGCCGCTGCAGCACGCAGGGCGGCGCAAAAAATGCGTGATGAAATTAATAAACTCAAAAAATGATTTTTTAATTATCTATTTTTAATTATCTAAATGAAGGAGCAGCAGTTATGAATATTGAGAAAAAAAAGCCTAAGCCGGCTGAGATTCTGGAAAACAAAAAGGTTGGAACTGACTATTATTTAATGAAGCTGAAGACGGATAATATTGATGAGAAGTGGACTCCCGGACGCTTTGTTCATCTAAAAATAAGCACCCCTCAAACCTATGATCCTTTGCTTCGCAGACCTTTCAGTCTCTTTGATATTGATCGAAAGAACAATATACTATCTCTGCTTTACTGTGTGGTGGGCCGGGGTACTAAAATCATGTCCCGGTTAGTGTCCGGAGAAAAACTTGATTTTCTGGGACCCCTGGGCCAGGGATTTTCTCTACCTGAGGGGAAAACCATTTTAGCAGTAGGTGGAGGAATGGGTACTGCTCCACTTTTTCTTTTGTGCCGGGAACTGGCTTTCCAGAATTCTATAACTTTAATTCTGGGGGGTAATCTTTGTACAGATGTTGAATTTTTCAAACACAGGTTCGGGGAACTGGATATTGACATAAAAATAGCCACCATGGATGGAAGCTGTGGTTATAAAGGAACTGCAGTAGATTTAATGAAAAAACATCTGGGTGTAAATAAAGATTCGATCAGTAAAGAACCTACCAGTGAACAAACTATCAGTAAAAATCTTAACAACAAACGAACTAATGACAAAAAGCCTAATAACAAACGAACTAATAACAAACAACCTAACAAAAAAGAGTCTAACCAAAAAGAGAAAAATAACAAGGAATCTGGCAGTAAAGAGCCTAACAGAGAAGAATCTATCATTCAAGAAAAGAAAGTTAAAGATGCTGGTTTTATTGAACAGAAAAAAAAGCTTGATTTTCTTTATACCTGTGGACCGGAGATTATGCTGTCAGCAGTAAAAAAGATTTCGGATCATTTTGGAATTCCCGGAGAAGTATCTCTGGAAGAAAGAATGGGCTGTGGAATCGGTATCTGTCTGTCCTGTGTGTGTGACACTCAAAACGGTAATCAGCGGGTGTGTAAAGAAGGTCCAATCTTCAGGCTGCAAGAGGTGATATTATGAGTAATGATGAACTTAGTATTGATCACACAGCAAAAAATGAACCTGACCTCAGGGTCCGGCTGGGTCCCCTGCAGTTAAAAAACCCTGTACTAACAGCTTCCGGAACCTTTGGTTATGGAGATGAAGTTCGAGATTTTATGGACCCCAATGTTCTGGGGGCCATTACGGTCAAGGGTCTAACGGTTGAACCCACATCCGGCAATAAAACTCCCCGTATAGCTGAGACTCCGGCCGGGATGCTTAATTCAATTGGGCTGGAAAACCCGGGATTAGAAAAATTTATTGAGGAAAAAATTGAGCTGCTGGGAGAATTTTCAACTGAAGTACTGGTCAATATATCTGGTCATTCAGTGGAAGATTTTATTATTCTGTCAGAACGTCTGGCTCCTTTTGAGGAGATAGCAGGCCTGGAGGTTAATGTATCCTGTCCCAATATTGACAAAGGGGGAATGGCGTTTGGAACTGATCCGGATCTTGTATATGAGATTACCCGAAAGGTTAAAGCACGATATGATGGTCCGGTTATTGTCAAACTGTCCCCCAATGTTACCGATATAGTGGAGATGGCTCAGGCTGCTGATGAGGGGGGAGCGGATATTCTTTCTTTGATAAATACTCTTCTGGGAATGGCGATAAATGTACAAAAAAGAGAAACCGTGCTGGGCAATACTATGGGAGGACTGTCCGGTCCTGCGGTTAAACCTGTGGCCCTGAGGATGGTTTATGAAGTAGCAGAAGCTATAGATCTGCCGCTGATCGGTATGGGAGGGATCATGAACTCAGAAGATGCACTGGAATTTTTACTGGCCGGAGCAAGTGCAGTATCAGTGGGTACTGCCAATCTAATTGATCCCGCAGCTTCGGTGAATATTCTTGAGGGAATTATTAATTACTGTTATGAACAGGAAATTGATGATATTAACAGCATAATTGGAGCTCTAAAAGGTTAATTTGAAAAATCAGTAATAAAAAGATAATAAAGGGTAGTTATGAACCGGTAAATTGCTGAGGTCAATTTTTTTATTAAAAATAATTTTTAAAAATAGCAAATAAAATAACTCAACAGGGGGATATTAATCATGATCAGTGAACAGAGAGTTACTGAGATATTTGAAAAAACGGGTGTGCTTCAGGAAGGTCATTTTGTGCTTAGTTCGGGACGTCATGCTGATAAGTATCTGCAGTGTGCTCAGGTGCTGCAGTATCCGGAGTATGCCAATGAACTGGCTGAGGGAATTGCCGAACTATGGAAGGATAAAGAGATTGATGTGGTAGTGGGACCTGCCCTTGGAGGAGTGGTCATTTCTTATGCCGTGGGGCAGGCTTTAAATAAGAGAACCGTTTTTACGGAAAGAACCGAAGGAGATATGTCTTTGAGGCGTAGTTTTGAAATTGGTGAGGGAGAAAAAGTACTGCTTGTGGAAGATGTGGTGACTACCGGTGGTTCGGTCCGGGAAGTGCTGGATCTTCTTAGAGAAAGGAATGCAGATATTGTGGGTGTCAGTGCTCTGGTGGATCGCAGTGGAGGCCAGGTTGATTTTGGTGTACCCTTTAAAACACTGCTGCAGCTGGAGGTTAAGTCTTATCCTGCCGATGAGTGTGAGCTGTGTGCTGAAAATGTTCCCATTACTAAACCCGGCAGTAATGTGTAAATCAGCAGGAAAAATTTAAAAAATTTATTTTTTCCCTGAAGATATAATACAATTTTTCTGGATTTTTTTGCTCAATCGGGTTTCCAAATATTAAAAGCTTTAGCTTGTTTTTTTAATACATAGATTATGTGGAATAGAATTTATTATACAATCTTTTATATTATTGTTGTCCTGATAAGAAGTCAATTTTATTTAATTTGAGAAAGAACATTACTGTAATGACAGTAAATATAAATTGATAAATCTTAATATAACACTTGATGAAGGATAATCATATTATTTGAAGTAAGGCTCTAACAGCCCACCGTGAAGTGCGGTGGGTTTTAAGTATCCTGGTAATGAATATTCTTTTTTGCAGAAAATATAGTTTAAATTATTATCAAATTGATGATTATGAGATGGAGCAGATATTACAGGCTAGTTCTGATAAAGAGCTGACTGTGTATAATTATCTTAAATGAATTGGGGGGTTGATGAGATCTCCTTAAAAAAAATGGGTTAAAGAATTAGGATATACAGTAATTTATATTAATGAGAAAATACTATTGAAAAATATCAATAAAGTGGAAAAATTTTTGGATTTAAATAAAAAAGAATTTTTTGACTGAGTTAGTATTGAGCCCGGTATTTTACCGGGTTTTTTACTTTTGTTTGGGGTGTAGAAATTGTATCTTTAGGATAATACTTATGAATCTTGAGATCTTATATTTGAGTTGAAATTTATTAATAATGTTATACCAGCTACAAATTATATCCTTTTAAAGGAAAATAATAGTATATATGGAATATAATAAATATAATCTTTTAAGGGGGTTTAGAAATTTGATTCGAATCCAAAAATTTAATAAAGAAAGTTTATTAGTAAGTTTTTTGTATAATAAAGGGAATATCAAAACTAAAATGACAAAAATTTCGGAGCGAGAAAGCTGTCAAAATAAAAACAGATGGATTATATCTAACAATAAGAAAACAATAAAAAAATTGCTAACAATGTTCGAGGATTTTGAAGTTGATATAGCAGAGCAGGTAGAAGAAGAGTATGGTCTATACTGCAGAAATATTTTCATTATAAAAGAAAAGATGGAAGAAAAAATAAAGCTGGCCGGATTTAGTTTTCTTACCTTTAGATCATATTTGATGCATGTTGAAAAATTCTTGAAATTCTATCGCCAAGACCCTCATTTACTGGGAGAAAAAGAAATCAAAAAATATATTCTTAAACTGCAGGAGGAAGACAATTCTGCTGCCTATGTTAATCAGGCAATCAGTGCAATTAAATTTTTATACAAAAAGGTGTTGAAAGAAAAAAGTAAGACAGTTAATATACCAAGGCCTAAAAGCTCAAAAAAACTTCCTGATATTTTAAACTTAAAGGAAGTAAAAATGATTATTAATGTATTAGACAATTTAAAACACAAAGCTATATTGTCAATTACATATTCAGGAGGTCTACGGGTTAGTGAAGTGGTAAGATTGGAAAGCCGGGATATTGATAGTGAAAGGATGTTAATTCATGTTAGAAAAGGTAAAGGCAACAAAGATCGTTATACTCTATTATCTGATAGATGTTTGCAAATTTTGAGAAGATATTATCGGAAATATCAACCTACTTACTGGTTATTTCCCGGGCGACCTAGAACCAATCATCTGAATAAACGCTCTGTACAGAGAATATTTAAAAAAGCTTGCCGGAAAGCAAAAATAAACAAAGAAGTCTCCATACATTCTCTTCGTCATT
>PWDW01000034.1 GCA_003553225.1 Halanaerobiaceae bacterium | reverse complement strand
CAGGTCGGCCCCGACATCGGCCGCCTTGGTATAGATACCGCCTCCGACCCTGGCGAAAAGCGCTATCGAGCTGGCTCCGAAGCCGAAACCAGCGATATACATTATCGCTTCTTCTAGATTGTAAACAAACTGTATGAGAAGAATACTCACGCTCAGACCTATTATACCGAAGCTCACCACGGAAAGTCCCATAACGGAGCCGCCGCGGAAAGCTATCTTAAGTGCGTCATTCAAACTTTTTCTCGCTCCCTGTGTGGTAGGTGCGCTTGAATTTGTAGCGGTTATCATACCCAAATAACCGGCTGAAGCGGATAGGATCGCACCCATTAGAAAGGGGAACCATGTCAATGGAACCACACCTTCGATGAAGTCCTTCAAGGTAAGAGGGACCGCCACTATCACGACAAATATCGCTATATACTTGTATTCTGTATTCAGATAGGTCTTCGCTCCCTTCTTAACCTCGTCGGAGAACTTAGTCATCTTTTCCGTTCCGACATCCTGTCTCGAGATGAACTTCCAGAAATACCCTGCTAGGAGCAGCCCTAAGATAGCAGTTCCTATGGCACCTAACATAGCTAGAACTTCATGAGATAAACCGAACATAGATAACACCTATTTTGGGAATGTGAAACTGTTTATATACTTTTTCATCGACCTTTCCCTATCCTCGTTGATAATTTCATCTGTGACATCCTCCCCGCCCTGAAGGACGGAGCTTCCGACCGTTTTAGCATAGGTTACCACCTACCTCGCTGACTTGCTGTGCAGAGGAATTAATGAAGATTGAAGATTTAAATAGGTAATTTTTCCGTTGATTTAACCTTATTTTCAGCAGCTTTATCAGGTAAATCCTCGTCAAATAGAAAGTCAGTTGCAGGGATGTTATTATCACTTAGACCAGTATATCTTAGGAGATCCTCTGATTTGTTATCAAATTTGTTCAAGAAAGATCTAACTCGATTTTTCAGTCCGACCCAATAACTAGAATTTCGATGTAAAAACAAGATATCTCTTTTGAGCCAAAGCCATAGTTTTTCAATAGGATTAGTCCAAGGAGCATAAGTAGGAAGGCGGATGAGATTTATCCCTAAATTTTCTGCTTTTTCAACTACATCATCTACAAAATGAACTGGCCAGTTATCCATAATAAGGTAGATAACATCCTTGCCCAGACTATTTTCATTTATCTGTTGCCAAAATTTTTTCAACGCTTTCTTTCCGATCTTATCGTTCATCATGAACTCTACTTCACCAGTATTTACGTTTATAGCCCCTACCACACGACATTTCTTTTCTTCACTAAAACCTAGAGGTGCTTGAAACTGGTCCTTTCCTTTTATTGCCCACGCTCTATTCACTTTTGGTTTATTGTAGAATGTAAACTCATCAAGATAAAATGTTGATACCTTTTTCTGAGACCGTCCTTTCATCACGCATTGTTTGACTCGTTTCATCTTCTCCCGATAAAGAGGGTCAGGACTGTGAGTGTATTTTTTTCCCCCCGTTTGTAAACGATCCCTAAACGATCAAGCACTCGCCAAGCACCGCTTTCTGTATATTTCTGGAGAGGTTCATAAACCTCTTGAAGATCCTTCACAGACCATGTGCTCTTTTCGATCCCGAAATTTTCAGGTGATTGATGGACAATTTCTTGAAGTTCCTTCTTTTCTTTTTCTGTAAATTCATGTTTTGGATTTCGCCCTCTACCTTTTTCAACGGTAAGTCCTTCTAAGCCTTTTTCTTCCCACTTATCAAGCCATTCATACACTGTATCTGTTTTCCTTTCTTTCAAGAGACCATGTTTTGCGACCTCTCTACCAGACATTCCACTAGCCACCTTTAAAATGGCCGCTGCTCTTTCTCGAATATACGGTTTTGGATGGGTGTCTCTAATCTTCTTAAGTTCCTTCTCCTCTTCTTCCGTAAGCTCGACAGTTCTAGTCATCAAAATAGATAATTAATCACTCCTATTTAAATTACCCGATTAATTTCTCATTATTCATAAATTCCTCTTATCCATCGAGGAAACCTCTGAGGATGCAGAGGTTAGGTCAACAGTAGTGGCTTCGGGCGTTGTCACAACACCCCTGACATCAGAAGAGGCCTTCTCAAACTTTCCGATGCCCCGTCTGGCTATGTTATGTGCACCGTTCTTGTCAGCATCTGTCTCAAGTCCACAGTTGTCACACTTGAATGTACCTCTGTGCCTATCACCGATTTCACCGCATCTTGAACACCGTTGAGAAGTGTACGCTTCCGAGACTTCAACCATCTCTATACCTGCCCACTTTGCTTTGTACTTGATGTAGTCTCGCAACTTCCAGTGTGGAAAGTTGTGTAGTTTTCTGTTCATCTTTCTCCCTTTATCCTGTTCTTTTATATCATCGAGTTCACCGAGAACTATCACAAGGTTTTTTTCCTTTGCTGTATCGACTATCTTCCTGCTTATCTGATGACAGATGTCCTCTATCTTGTTGCTGTCCTTATTATCCCACTTTCTTCTAACATAGCCATCCGAACAATTCCTGCGAAGGAAGTAGTATTTAGCCTGTATATCACCTATATGAGTGCCGTAGCAACGGGTCTGACGGTCGGGCAGTGAGACGCTCACCGCAAGTTTGTTCAGACCCATATCAACGCCTACAGCACCGT
>PWDW01000250.1 GCA_003553225.1 Halanaerobiaceae bacterium | reverse complement strand
TTTTTTTTTATCCTGTTTTTTTAGTTTTCCTGTCTTTATTTTTTAATCTATGTTTGTTCTGCAAAAAGTCAATTTTATTTAATTTTAGAAATAACATTTACCCTGTTCTCTCTTTCAAATTAAGACTGATATCCAGGGAATTTATCTGATGAGTTAAGGCCCCTATGGAGATTACATTCACCCCGGTTCTGGCAATCTCTTTTATACCGTCCAGGGTAATCCCTCCCGAGGCTTCTATAATTGCCTGATCACCAATGATATCCACAGCTTCCCGCATCTTTTGTAATTCCATATTGTCCAGCATTATAATATCAGCTTCTGCCTTCAGGGCTTCTTTTACCTCGGACAAATTTTCAACTTCTACTTCTATTTTGGTAGTATGAGATATTTTCCCCGTTATTTTTTCTACAGCCTCTGTTATGCCCCCAGAAGCAGCAATGTGATTATCTTTTATCATAACTGCATCAAATAAGCCAAAGCGATGATTAAAGGCTCCTCCAACCTGTACAGCATATTTTTCCAGCATTCTAAGAGTGGGTGTGGTTTTCCGGGTATCGGTTATTCGAACCGGAAACTCCGATACTTCTTTTACATAATGATCTGTCCGGGTAGCAATACCCGACATCCGCTGTAAAAAATTCAAAGCTGTTCTTTCACCCTTGAGAATTTCCCGGGTAGGCCCCCTTAATTCAGCGATTTCAATGTTGGGAGAGACTCTTTGGCCGTCCGAAATAAGCTGCTTAAAAAATATCTCAGAACTGCAGTGTTCAAATACCAGCTGAACTATCTCCAGCCCGGCCAGAATTCCCTGCTCCCGGGCAGTTATAACTCCTTCGCTTTGATGTGAATCAGTCAGTAAATTCTCTGAAGTTATGTCCCCGGCCCGGGCCAGGTCCTCCCTAAGCGCTTCCTGAACAATCCTCTCCGCCTCTTTTCTATTCCAGTACATTAAAAATCCCCTCCGGATTTTCTATATTAAAAAGAATATGTTTTTTCCTCCAGGAAGGTTTCGACTCCGGATAATCAGAACGATAATGTCCTCCCCTGCTTTCAATTCTTTTCAGAGCGGCCAGAACAATAAGTTTACCCACTGTCAGCATATTTTTAAACTCCCAGAACTGCTGATTTACAGCTTTAATATTGCTTAAATCATCCAGGTTTTGTTTTATAAAACTCAGCATTTCTTTAAGTTTTTTTTCATCTCGGATGATACCCGCTTTTTCCATCATTAATTTTCTGTATTTACGGCGTCTTTGCTTAGTATTCAAAAATGTATCCCCATATTCACCAATCCGGGGCAGAATAGTTTCGGAAGTAAAAGAACCGGAGTGGGAATAATTCCCGGATTCTTTTATATAGTCATAAATTCGATAACCAAAGACCAGTCCTTCCAGCAAAGAGTTGCTGGCCAAACGATTGGCCCCATGTACCCCCGTACAGGCTGCTTCTCCACAGACATAAAAATTTTCAATACTTGTACAGCCGTTTATATCAGCTTTGATGCCCCCCATCATATAATGGGCCGCTGGAGCTACAGGTATCTGCTCTTCAGTCATATCCAGTCCTTCCTGGCTTAAGGTACCATATATACTGGGGAAGCGTTCTTTTATATATTCACTCTCTAAATCAGTAACATCAAGATAAACACAGGGTTCAGATCCTTTCTGGATTTCACGCAGAATAGCCCGGGATACAATATCACGGGGAGCAAGTTCTGCCAGTTCGTGATATTCGGGCATAAACCTATGACCATCACTATTTAACAGAATTCCTCCTTCACCACGAACTGTTTCTGAGATAAGAAAAGGAGGCTGGCCTGGATTATAAAAAAGAGTTGGGTGAAACTGAACAAATTCCATATCTTCTATATCGGCCCCGGCTCTATATGCCGCCGCAACCCCGTCTCCGGTGGTCACCTCCGGGTTGCTGGTATGAGCATAAATCTGACCACAACCCCCACTGGCCATTACTATCACCGGAGATTCGAAAATTTTATATTTTTTTAGTTCATTGCACCACACCAGGGCCCCGGCAGCCCTAAGCTGTTCGGATTTTTCGAGAATCAGCTCCATCATAAAACTCTCTTCAATAATTTCTATATTCTCCCTTTCCAGCACTACCTCTGTTAGTGATTCTCTGATTTCTTCTCCTGTTGCATCTCCCCGGGCATGAAGGATACGTCTGCGGCTGTGGGCTCCTTCCCGGGATAGATCAAGCTCACCTTCGATATGGTCAAAATTGGTTCCCAGTTCAATTAATTCTTTAACTCTTTCCGGACCCTCTTTGACCAGAACTTCCACTGCTTTTCTGTCACACAAACCCGCTCCTGCTTCCAGGGTATCCTGGATGTGAAGTTCAAGAGAATCCTGACTGTCCAGAACTGCAGCTATCCCGCCCTGGGCATACTGAGTATTGCTATCTTCAAGTTTTTCTTTGGTTAGCACTGTAACCTGGCCCATACTGCTTAAATGCAGAGCTGTATAAAGACCGGCAATCCCGGTTCCAATCACCAAAAAATCTGTTTTTTGTCTTTCCATACTGGTGAGATTCATACCCTCATCCCCCGGTTTTCTATATTAAAAATAAACCCTTATCCGGTAACTTCCAGCATCCGGTTAAGGGCCTGTTCTGCTTTTATTCTAATATCTTCAGGAATTTCAATTTCTGTTTCAAAATTTTCAAGAGAGTTTAAAACCTTTTTTAAACTAATTTTTTTCATATTGGGGCATATCAATGCCGGACTGAGAACATAAAACTTTTTATCCGGATTTTCTTTTTTCAGACGATGAATAAGTCCCTGTTCGGTTCCGATAATTATTTTATCAGCTTTACTGCTGTGAGCATATTCTAAAATACCGGCAGTACTGCCCACATAATCAGCCTGTTCTACTACTCCGGAAACACATTCTGGATGAACCAGAATGGGAGCTTCAGGATGTTTTTTCTTAACCTCCCTTATTTCTTCTGGCTTAACCCGATGATGAGTGCTGCAATAACCATCCCAGAGTATAATCTCTTTATCAGTTTGGGCGGCAACATAATTGCCCAGGTTCTGATCAGGTGCAAAAATAATCTGTTCTTCGGAAATAGACTCCACCACTTCCAGGGCATTAGAGGAAGTACAGCAGATATCGCTCTCAGCCTTAACCTCGGCCGTTGAATTCACATAAGTAACTACTGCAGCTTCAGGATATTCTTTCTTTTTTTTCCGTAATCCATGGGCATCTATCATTTCAGCCATAGGACAGGTGGCTTCAATCTCAGGCAGGAGTACCGTTTTATTTGGAGATAGGATTTTCGCACTTTCAGCCATAAATTTCACACCACAAAAAACAATAATCTCTGCTTCTGTCTGAGCTGCCTGTTTGCTTAAACCCAGAGAATCGCCCACATAATCTGATATATCCTGTATATTCCCCGGCTGATAGTTATGACCTAGCAAAACAGCATTTTTCTCTTTTTTTAGAATATTAATCTGCTCCCTAAGTTCTTCTTCATTCATGTCCTAAATGTCCTCCCTGTATAAAAAAATTTATAACCTGTTATTTGATAATTTTAATTTATAATAACTCTTTTCATAATTTATGTCAAGATAATATTGCTTCAGGCTAATCAAAACAGTAAATTAATAATTCTGCAAAAATATATTACCTGCTTTTTTCATAAATATTATTATCCTCATCAAATAGCACTATTCTGGGTTCCCAGTCTTTAATCTTTTCATTTTCAATCTGAACATAGGACATAACAATAATTTCATCACCCGGCTGTACCAGACGGGCGGCTGCCCCATTCAAACAAACAGTGCGGGAGTCGTTATCTCCGGCGATAACATAAGTTTCAAAGCGTTCTCCATTATTAATATCCACAATCTGTACTTTTTCATGAGGCTTTATACCCGATTTTTCCAGTATCTCCCGGTCAAGTGTTATACTGCCCATATACTTCAAATTTGCTTCAGTGATCCGGGGACGATGAAGTTTGGCCTGTAAAACAGTTCTAAGCATGAGGAATCTCCTCCCTATCAAGGTAAATATTATCAATCAAACGTGTTTCTTCTACATAAACTGCCAGAGCAATAACCACTTTATCTCTGATTTCTTCTCTTGATTTTAAAGTCTCAGGGTCAACAATTTCAATATATTCTATTTCTGTTAAATCATGTTTTTGAATCATGGCCTCAATTTTGTTTTTTATTTTTTCAGGATCATTTTCTCCTTTTTTAATAAGGCTGCGGGCTTTTTTTAATGATTTATAAAGAACTGCTGCGGTTTCTCTACCCCTCTCACTTAAATATTTATTTCTGGAACTTACAGCAAGTCCATCTTCCTCACGAACAGTAGGTATCCTCTCCATGGCAACAGGAATATTAAGGTCCCGAACCATTCTCTTTAATATAACAAACTGCTGAAAATCCTTTTGCCCAAAATATGCTTTATCCGGCATAATAATATTAAAAAGTTTACTGACAACTGTGGCCACACCCCTGAAATGTCCTTCCCGAAAAGCACCACACAATCTATCAGTAAGTTCTTCCACCTGTACAAAGGTGGAATGATCTGCAAAATACATCTCATCAGGTTCTGGGGAAAAAATATAATCCACTCCTGTTTTTTTTGCCAGACGGGCATCCCTATCCAGATCACGGGGGTATTCTTCATAATCCTCTTCAGGACCAAACTGAGTGGGATTAACAAAAATACTAACTACCACCACATCATTGTTTTCTACAGCTTTTTTTATTAAATTTAAATGACCTTCATGCAGATAACCCATGGTGGGCACCAGGCCAATATTATGCCCCGCTTTTTTTTCATTACTTAACCTGTCTTTGATTCCGGAAATATCTTTAATTATCTCCACTGTTTAGATACTCCTCTCTTAGTTTGCGGGCTGTATCCTGTTCCATATGAAAACTTTCATTATCATCGGGAAAAGAATCCCCCTTGATATCATTTATATACTCTGTTACCGCTTTTTTAATTACCCTGTTTAATTCTGCATATTTGCGCACAAAAGTAGGATTAAATTCTTCATCATAACCCAGCAAATCGTGCAGCACCAGTACCTGTCCATCACAATCAGGACCGGCCCCAATACCTATAGTAGGAATATCCAGCTTACGGGTAATAACTTCTGCCAGTTCCCGGGGCACAGTCTCCAGTACCACAGAAAAAGCACCGGCTTTCTGAAGTTCCAGGGCATCCTCAATTAATGTCCGGGCACTCTCCTCCTGTTTACCCTGTACTTTAAAACCACCGAACTGATTCACCGACTGGGGGGTTAAACCAAGATGGCCCATCACCGGGATCCCTGCATCCGTCATCGCTTTAACCTGAGGTATAACCCTGCTGCCGCCTTCCAGTTTAACTGCCTGAGCACCACTCTCTTTCATAATACGGCCTGCTGAAGACATAGCCCGGGAAACACTTTCCTGAAAAGACATAAATGGTAGATCTGTTACCAGCAAGGCATCGCTTCGACCCCGGTCCACCATCTTAGTATGATATATCATATCTTCAAGGGTAACCGGTAATGTGTTTTTATGACCCTGCATGACCATACCCAGAGAATCTCCCACAAGAATAATATCAATCCCGGCTCCAGAAACCAGTTTTCCAGAATAATAATCATAGGCGGTAAGCATGGAAATACGTGTCCCTTCTTTTTTCATTCTTACAATATCATTAACTGTCCTGCCCATCAATTCCACCTCCCTTGAAAATATTTTTCTTTCCGATAAGTCGGGTGGTATACTTACCCAATACTCTATATAGCTCAACCAGATCTTCATTATTTTTTTTGATACTTTCTAAATGCAGGGCAACTGTCTCCCAATCTCCCCGGGCCACAGGGCCGGTTAATACAGATTCAGGGGACTTATCTTTAATATTTTTCAGGACTCCTGAAGATAGCTCCAGAAGACTGTTTTTTATTTTCTCATCTGAAATCCCGGCCTCCTCCAGCAGTTCATAACTGCAGCCAATCAGGGTAACAAGATAATTGGCCGCCAGCACTGCAGCAGCATGATAAAGCGGTTTTTTTTCCGGATCTATCGAACTCCAGCTCAAATTTAAATCCCGGCAGATTTTATGCCCTACCTTTAGACCCTGATCCGAACCTTCAATTACATAATTAGCTTCCGGTAATGTTTTCAGCCCTGTTTCAAAATCCGGAACTGATAGTAAAGGATGTAAAGAAAAAACCCCCCTTTTATTTTCTTTTTTTTCTTTTTTTTCTTTTCCATAAAGTATCTCTGCTGGAAGCAGACCGCTCATATGCATAAAAACTGAATCCCTGTTTACCTGACAGCTGTTTATATAATCCACTATTTCGGATATTTTATCATCCGGAGTTGTTACCATAACCAGATCTGCCACTTTTAGTTTCTCCACCAGCTCCTGTCTGGAAAGAGCAGCACCCTGGCCTATCTTTTCAACTGCTCTTTGAGCAGAAGCTTTACTTTTATTTTTTACTCCTATGATCTCATGACCGCCTGTTTGCAGGAGATAACCAAAAGAAGCTCCTATTCGGCCGGCCCCAATAATTATTACCTTCACCCACATAACCTCCTTTTTTAAACCCCAATAAAAAACCCCCTGGCGGGGGTTCAGAAGGTTTAATAAAAACTATTTTACCCGTCCCGGTTAATATTATTAATCCAGGCGACTTAATTTTTAGGTTGCATGGAAAAAAGATGATAACAAACAGCTCCTGGATACAGTTCTGGTTTTAAGATACTGTTCCAGATTAAAATTCATTTTTATCATACCACTAATAATCTAAATAATCAAGAATATTTCTCAGTATACTTTTTGGACAAATAAAATTACTGTTAAGATTAAAAGATCAATCAGTCTATCTTTTCTTAAAATAATCCACTTATTTTTCCATCTTCATCAATATCAATATCTTCTGCTGAAGGTCGGGCCGGTAAACCGGGCATAGTGAGTACCGGACCAGTAATAGGAACCAGAAATTCCGCACCTGCAGAAAGATTTATCTTTCTTACATTAACCCGAAAATTTTGCGGCCTTCCTTTTAATTCCGGATCATCGGAAATCGAGCTCTGGGTTTTAGCCATACAGATTGGAAGATCATCATATCCCAGACGGGTATACTCCATAATCTGCTCTTTTGCTTCAGCTGAATAATCAACCCCACTGGCTCCATAAATTTCCCGGGCTATTTTGTTTATCTTACTTTCAATACTTTCATCAAGTTCATAAAGAAACCTAAAATTGTTTTTGTTGGAATCCAAAACAGACAGCAGTTTACCGGCCAGCTCAGTTCCCCCTTCCCCTCCTTTTTGCCATACTTCAGAGACAGCTGCTTTTATACCACGAGACCGGCATTCCTCCAGTAAATAATCAATTTCTTCTCCAGTATCACTGTCAAATTTATTGACTGCTATTACCAGAGGAAGACCGAACTTTCGTATATTTTCTATATGTTTTTCCAGATTTGAAAATCCTTTTTTGAGAGCAGTAATATTTTTCTGTTCCAGATTATCAGGATCTACACCACCATGTAGTTTGAGGGCCCGAACTGTAGCCACCAAGACCACTGCATCAGGCCGTAAATTGGAATATCGAGCTTTTATATTGAAAAATTTCTCAGCCCCCAGATCAGCTCCAAATCCAGCTTCGGTTACAGCAATTTCAGAAAGGCTTAAGGCCATTTTGGTCGCCACACTGCTGTTGGCACCATGAGCTATATTGGCAAAGGGCCCACCATGAATAAAAGCCGGTGTATTCTCCAGAGTCTGTACCAGATTGGGTTTAAGAGCATCTTTTAGCAGAGCACAGACCGCCCCTGATATATTTAAATCATCCACAGTAACCGGTTTTCTCTCCAGATTATAGGCAATCACTATTTTGGATATTTTCATTTTAAGCTCATTGATATCATTTGCCAGACAGAGCAGAGCCATCAATTCCGAGGCCACGGTTATTATAAAATTGTCTTCACGTGGTTGGCCATTGCTGGTTCCCCCCAGTCCAACTACAATTTCCCTAAGAGCCCGGTCATTCATATCCATTACCCGGGGCCAAACCACACGGGTGGGGTCTATATTCAAGTCATTCCCCTGTTTAATATGATTATCCAGAACAGCAGAAATAAGATTATGAGCCACACCAATAGCATGAATATCTCCTGTAAAATGCAGATTAATATCTTCCATAGGGATTACCTGAGCATATCCTCCACCGGCAGCCCCACCTTTGATACCCATAGTGGGGCCCAGAGAAGGTTCACGCAGAGCAATTACTGATTTTTTACCCAGATGGTTGAGGGCCTGACCAAGCCCTACGGTGGTAGTCGTTTTCCCCTCACCGGCTCTGGTAGGGGTCATAGCACTAACCAGAACCAGTTTTCCCTTTTTATTCCTTTTTTTCAGCAGATCCAGTTCTATCTTAGCTTTATATTTCCCGTACAGATCAACATAACTGCTGTCTATACCTAGATTATCTACAATTTCATTAATATGTTTTATATTTGCGGACTGGGCGATTTCTATATCTTTTTTCAATATTATCTCTCCTCAAAAAAAACAGGTCAGTAACAGCAAATATACTGTACTGACCCCTGGAATTAATCTCCATATTAAAAACCATCTTATTTATAATCCTCTGTTACAGAACTATCTTCATTCTCTTTTGTATCATCCTTAGCCGCAGATATATCTGATCTGGACTCTTTTTCATTTTCTGTTTCTTGTTCAGCTTCATTTTCTGCTGAACTATCGGTTTCCAGTTCATCATCCTCCTGAGTTTTCCCGCTATCACTTTTAGATCCTTCTTCACTATCCGAAACAGCAGCTTTTTGATCCAGTTCATCATCCTGTTCATCCGGCTGTTTGCCTTCTTGATCTTCCTGTTCTTCCTCTTCAGGCTCAGGAAGAGATTCTCCCGCAATAAGTTTTTGTATCTGTGAAGAATCAAGAGTTTCACGCTCTTTCAGCTCGTAAACAATCTTTTCCACAGTATCCTCATTTTTACTCAACAATTTATAGGCTTTTTCATAACAGTTTTCTATATAAATGTTTAGTTCTTTATCTATTTTCGCGGCCACTTCTTCACTAAAATTTCGACTGCGAGAAATATCCCGTCCCAGAAAAACCTGCTCATCATGTTTTTGCCCCAGTGTAAGGGGACCCAGTTCTTCACTCATCCCATATTCGGTAATCATAGCCCGCACAATTTTGGTTGCCCGCTCCAAATCATTCTGGGCACCGGTACTAATGTCATCCAGAAATATTGATTCAGAGACCCTGCCGCCCAGCAGAGCGGTAACCTGATCCAGAAGTTCAGACTTTGTGCGAAAGTTTTTCTCCTCTTCAGGTAAAGGCACAGTAAATCCTCCAGCCTGCCCCCGAGGAATAATAGATACCTTGTGAGTTCTATCTGCATGTTCCAGAAGCTCACCCAGCAGAGCATGACCGGTTTCATGATAGGCAACAAGATTTTTTTCTTCATCAGAAATTAATCTGCTCTTACGCTGTGGTCCGGCAATCACCCGATCAATAGCATCATCAAACTCCTGCATACTAATTTTATTTTTCATCCTGCGGGCCGCAAGAATTGCAGCTTCATTAGCCAGATTTTCCATATCTGCCCCAGTAAATCCGGGAGTCCTTTTGGCCAGAATATCAAGTTCAACATCATCACTGACCGGTTTATTTTTTATATGAATATCCAGTATCTTCTGCCGGGCCAGTTTATCCGGTTTGTGAACAACCACCTGACGATCAAAGCGGCCGGGCCGAAGTAAGGCAGGATCAAGAATATCCGGCCTGTTGGTAGCAGCCATTAAAATGATACCTTCATTTGGTTCAAAACCATCCATCTCTACCAGCAGCTGATTTAAAGTCTGCTCTCGTTCATCATGACCGCCCCCCAGTCCGGCACCACGCTGTCGCCCCACAGCATCCAGTTCATCAACAAATATTATGCAGGGAGCATTTTCTTTCCCTTTTTCAAATAAATCTCGAACCCGGGAAGCTCCTACCCCAACAAACATCTCTACAAAATCAGAACCACTAATAAAATAAAATGGGACTCCTGCTTCACCGGCAATTGCTTTAGCCATTAGTGTCTTACCGGTTCCGGGAGGACCAACCATTAAAACTCCTTTGGGCACTTCAGCACCCAGTTCCGAAAACTTCTGAGGTTTTTTTAAAAACTGCACAACTTCCTGAAGCTCTTCCTTTATTTCTTCATAATTAGCTACATCATCAAAATCGATATCTCCTTTACCTTCATTTAATTTGGCTTTACTTTTGCCAAAAGACATCATTTTACTTCCCCCACCCTGCATCCGCTGCATTATAAAAAACCAGATTCCAATAAATATTAAAATAGGCAGGGCATAACCTAAAATACTGAGCCACCAGGGTGGTGAAGGTTCAGGTTCTGTATCAATGTTCAGTTCTGCTCCACTAATTTCACTTAAAAAAACCTGCATGTCCGGGATTGGAACTTCAAATTCCCGGTTATTATATTGTCCCTTAACCTCAGTACTGCCGACAATAGTTATATTAGAAATATTGCCTCTATCAATTTCACTCACCAGCTGGGTGTAATTCAAATCAACCTCCCCGGTGGGGGGGTCCATAAATAACTGGGCAATTAAAATTGAAACTACTATTAATAATATATATACGCCAATATTTTTTGCAAATTTGTTCAATTCAGCAAAACCTCCCCTCAGACTATTAAAAAGCCTTAACTAAAAATTATATACTATAATTAAAATAAAACACATGATTGTAAATTAAAGTACTATAAAGTACTAATGTAATAAGGCCTGTCCGAAATGAATTTTTGAAAATAAATAGTATATGAGATATACAGTTAAGTATTATAACATAAGTATTCATTTTTGTAAATATATATTACTCCTTATGAATATAAATGTTCTTTTAAGGCCCCTATAAAGGGCAGATTCCTGTATTTCTCAGCATAATCAAGTCCATAGCCAACCACAAATTCATCAGGTACTTCAAAGCCATTATAATCTACCTGTACTTTTTTCTGTACTCTCCGCTCCGGTTTATCAAGCAGAGTAACTATTTTAATGCTGGCCGGGTCCCTGGTCTGCAGTAAATTAACTACCCGCTTCATTGTCAGTCCGGTGTCTATAATATCTTCAACTATCAGAACATGTTTTCCTTCTATATTTTCTTCCAGATCTTTTATTATCCGAACATTTCCCGAGGTATAAGCATCTTTACCATAGCTGGACACATCCATAAAATCAAAAATTACGGGACTGTCAATCTCTCGGGCCAGATCAGCCATAAAAATTACTGCTCCTCTCAAAATACCAACCATAATTACCTCTTCACCATCATCATAATGACTGCTTATTTTTGCCGCCAATCTTTTATTCTCCGCCTTAATCTCCTGTTCACTGACCACCACTTCTTTAATATCATCTCTCATATCAGTTTTTGGATTGGTCATTTTTAGTCTCCTTTATTGGATAATAAAAAGATATTTTACATACCTTAAATTAACATTTTCGAATCATCTCCACTTCCATTGATAAAAATATTGATATATGCTGCTGTTGCTTCATTCACAAAAAGGACTAATTTCCATCTTCTCTTTCAGTCAAGAAGAAACTAAATTTAACTCACTTCCGACGGTCTCCAGGTCCTGGTACCTAAAGCAAGCCGCAGTAGTGACGAGAGGAAGGTGAAACAGAAATTTTGTTTTTCGTCTTCTTTCTCTCAATGTGACGATAAAGCCCTTTGGCGGGCTCGATGCACTATTGCTGGCCCAACCATGTGCATAAAAATAGAGGGAAAGCAAAATGTTCATATCAGCTGACAGCAGCATATACTTAAACCTACCAGTGCAGTGGTTATGGAGGAGAACCACATTTTCTAAATTTCCTGGCCCCTGAAACTCAATATAAATTTAATTATAGTTTTAGAATCAGGCTTTACTTTGCATCTTTCATTCATCCTCCAGCCGGCAATCCAGATTATTTCCCCTTCATTATCAACAATTAAAGGAATTAAATCCCTCTCCGGTACCGGGATTTTGTGGTCAATAAAAAAGTCTTTTATTTTTTTTCTGCCTTCCATACCCAGAAGTTGAATTCGATCTCCCCTCCT
>PWDW01000078.1 GCA_003553225.1 Halanaerobiaceae bacterium | reverse complement strand
TTTAACTTTTTTACCATCAAAAGTTGTCATCGGATGAATTTGACCTAAATCTATAGCCAGAGTTTTATCATTATCCTGATAGGATTTTTGTTTATTTTCAACTTCAACTACAATATGTACTCCATATTTTTCTTTGCAGGCATTATAGAGCAGTATAAACAAATAGAAAAATAATTTACTTTATTAAAAATTTTAGACATAAAAACAGCCCGGGGAAACCCGGGTTTTTTGTATTGCAGTAACATTGCAGTAAATTCAATTTTTAAAGCTAAACCCAAAAATAAAAACAGGCCATAAAGCCTGTTATATTAAAATGGTGCTGAAGGTGGGATTCGAACCCACACGCCGGGAAGGCACATGACCCTGAACCATGCGCGTCTGCCAGTTCCGCCACTTCAGCACTACATATATTTTAACTGATTGTGTGGGGGATGTCAAGACTTTTTTCCTTACCCAGGTAACTTTTCCGGATAAATAACAATCTTAGGCTTCTTTTCCTCTATAGGGATGAATTCTTATTTAAAATGTTATATAATGTTTTTCGAAAGCAGAATCGAGAATATCTGGCTGTCTTTTTTGTTGTTGTAAGTTTCTGTTAAATCAAGTTAGAAGGTTTTAATAAATCAATTAGAAGGTTTTAAAGTTTTTAAGGACAGCCTGTTGGAGAATAAAAGAAAGAAATCAGAGTTAAAATTACCGCTGAGATAGCAGAAAATACTGGTTGCTTTAAGTGCTGATTATAGATAGAAACTGATAATTTTTATGTGTTTTATCTGAATGCTGTCTGGTGGATGGGAGGTAAAATTAGATGAATGAAATTAAAAGGAAAAAAAGTCTGGCTCCGGGGGTTACCCTTCTGGAGATAGAGGCCCCTCTTATTGCCGATAAAGCCCGGCCCGGAAATTTTTTGATACTCCGGGTCAATGAAAAAGGAGAGCGGATACCCCTTACTATTGCCGATTATGACCGGCAGGCCGGAACTATTACTATAATTTTTCAGGAGGTGGGTTATACCACCAAATTGCTGGGCAGCCTAAATGAAGGTGAGAGTCTAATGGATGTTGCCGGCCCACTGGGCAGTCACCTCGAGATTAAAGGTTATGAGAAAGTTGTCTGTGTGGGAGGAGGCTCCGGTGTTGCCCTTTTGTATCCGGAAGTAAAAGCTTTTTCCCGGCAGGACAGTGAAGTAATTACAATCACGGGTGCCCGTACCAGGAATCTTGTTATTCTGGAAGAAGAGCTGAGGGAATTAAGTGAGCGTTTGTATGTCTGTACAGATGACGGAACCTTAGGTCATGAGGGTTTTGTGACCGATGTTCTGCAGGATATACTCAATGAAGAACAGGATATTGATCTGGTGGTTGCTATTGGTCCGGTGGTCATGATGCAGGCAGTAGCTGAGATGACTGAAAAGAAACGGATTAAAACCATTGTCAGCCTCAATTCGCTGATGGTTGATGGTACGGGAATGTGTGGAGGCTGCCGGGTTACTGTGGATGGAGAAGTGAAGTTTACCTGTATTGATGGCCCCTCCTTTGATGCTCATAAAGTTGATTTTGATGAACTTTCCAATAGACTTTCCTATTACAGAGATTACGAAGAAATGCTTGCTGATGAGGACTATAAAGCAGGTGATAGTGATGAATAAAAAGCCAGAAAAAACTCCAATGCGAGAACAGGATATTACAGAACGCATAAAGAATTTTTCGGAAGTTCCTCTGGGATACAGTGAACAGGAGGCCCACAGGGAAGCGGAACGCTGTCTGCAGTGCAGCCACAAACCATGTGAGTCTGGATGCCCGGTGGAGGTACCAATCCCTGATTTTATTGCCGCTCTGCGGGATGGTAATTATGAGAAAGCAGCCCGGGCCATGCTCAAAAAGAACTATCTCCCGGCAATCTGTGGGCGGGTCTGTCCCCAGGCTGAACAGTGTGAGGCCCGCTGTGTTCTGGGAAAACAGCATGAACCGGTTGCTATAGGTCGCCTGGAAAGATTTCTTGGAGACTGGATCATGGAACAGGAAGAGGACTTTAGAGAATCTCCACTGAACCCTGAAAAAAATAAGGATACTGCATTTAGGGCCGCAGTGGTGGGGTCCGGTCCCGCCGGCTTAACCTGTGCCGCTGAACTGGCTGCTTTTGGCTGCCGGGTAACTATATTTGAAGCTTTTCATGAGGCGGGTGGTGTTTTGAAGTACGGGATTCCCGAATTTCGACTGCCCGGGGAGGTAGTCTCCCGGGAGGTTGAGGCTATTGCCGGCCAGGGTGTAGAGATAAAGACCAACTGTATTATAGGTAAGACTCTTACAATTGATGAATTATTTGATCAGGATTTTGATACTGTATTTATTGGATCTGGAGCCGGACTGCCCCGATTTTTGAATATTCCGGGTGAAAATTTGGCCGGAGTATATACGGCAAATGAGTTTTTAACCCGGATTAATCTGATGAAAGCTTTTAAATTTCCGGAATATAAAACTCCGGTGCGTTTAGGGAACAGGGTTGCTGTTGTGGGTGGTGGAAATGTGGCTATGGATGCCGCCCGGTCTGCAAAAAGGCTGGATACCGAAAAGGTTTATCTTATTTACCGCCGAACTGAAGAATATATGCCTGCTCGCCGGGAAGAAATTGAACACGCCCGGGAGGAAGGAATAGAATTTATGGTTCTTAACAGTCCCCGCCGCATAATTGGCAAAGAGGGCCAGGTCCGGGCTGTGGAATGTATTGAAATGGAGCTGGGTGAAGAAGATGACTCCGGACGACCCCGGCCTGTACCTAAACCAGGATCAGAATGGACCCTGGAGATTGATAATGTGATTGTGGCTATCGGTCAGACACCTAATCCCCTGCTGGCCCAAAACACTCCTGACCTAAAGACGGAAGAATGGGGTGGTATTAAGGTCGATGACCGGCTGGAGACCACCCGCAGTGGGGTGTTTGCCGGTGGAGATGCGGTAACCGGAACGGCAACTGTAATTCAGGCCATGGGGGCCGGTAAAAAAGCGGCCCAGAGCATGATCGAGTATATGAAGAACAGCTGATAGACTTTAATGAGATTTTTGTTTATTTTTTAAAATAGCAGCAAAAAGTAATAATAATTTATGAGGGGGTTAAATAATGGCGGTTATTGATGGTAAAAAGATAGCAGCCGAAATTAGAACTGAGCTTAAAGCAGAAGTGGAGGAACTTACTGGAGAGGGTCGGGCCCCGGGGCTTTCTGTCATAATGGTTGGTCAGGATTCAGCATCACGGACCTATGTTAATATGAAAAAGAAAGTGGCAAAAAACCTGGGGATAAAATCTGATGTGTATGTTATGGAAGAAGATATCCCGGAGGCTGAACTTTTTGATCTTATTGACAATCTGAATAATGATAAGACTGTGGATGGTATTCTTGTTCAGCTGCCTCTGCCGGACCATATTAATCCCGATCAGGTGATTGAAACTGTGGAGCCGGACAAAGATGTTGATGGTTTCCACCCCCTGAACAGTGGACGTCTGTTTAATGGCCAAAAAGAAGGTTTGCGCTTTGAACCCTGTACTCCTCTGGGTATTATGGAGCTGATAGAACGGCACACTGAAATTGATGGTGCTCGAGCGGTAGTGGTAGGCCGGAGCAATATCGTCGGTAAACCTGTTTTCAAACTCCTGTTAGACCAAAATGCTACGGTGACTATCTGTCATTCTCATACTAAAGATCTGGAGGCGGAAACTTTGAAAGGGGATATACTTGTGGTGGCTGCCGGCTATCCCCGGCTGGTTAATGGAGATATGGTAAAGGAAGGGGCCACTGTAATTGATGTGGGTGTTAACCGGGTTAATGGGGAACTGGTTGGTGATGTTGATTTTGAGAGTGCTAAAAAGAAGGCAGCCTATATTACCCCGGTCCCCGGAGGAGTGGGCCCAATGACCATCACCATGCTTATGAAAAACACCATAAAGGCCCGCAGATATCATGGAGCATAAGATATACGGTGTAGAGGAGCTTACAAGATACATTAAAGAGGTTCTGTCCGGAGATCCGACTCTTAAGGATTTGTGGGTGACCGGTGAGATTTCCAATTTTCATCACCATAATTCCGGACATATGTATTTTACCCTGAAGGATGATTCTTCCCGGCTGGATGCGGTCATGTTCAAAGGCCACAACAGCAATCTGAAGTTTGCTCCTGAAGATGGCCTGCAGGTTACAGCCCGGGGTTACATAGATGTTTATGTCCCCCGGGGAGAATATCAGTTTTATGTTCAGCAGATGGAGCCGGAAGGCAAGGGAGCTCTTTATCTGGCCTATCAGCAGTTAAAGGAGGAGCTGGAAGAGGAAGGCCTGTTTGCCGAGGAAGAAAAACAGCCTATTCCGGCTCTTCCGACCCGGATTGGAGTTGTTACCTCGCCCACCGGAGCTGCTATTCGTGATATTCTTTCCGTGGTGGAACGCAGATTTAAAAACACCTCTGTGCTGATCGTGCCTTCCCGGGTTCAGGGCACGGGAGCGGCCGATGAAATTGTGGCTGGATTAAATTATTTAAATGAAAAGGAAAATGTGGACCTGATTATTGTCAGCCGGGGAGGGGGTTCTATTGAGGATTTATGGCCCTTTAATGAAGAAAAGGTGGCCCGGGCTATATATTCTTCCTCACTGCCGGTGATCAGTGGGGTGGGACATGAGACTGATTTTACTATTGCTGATTTTGTGGCTGACCTGAGGGCTCCCACTCCTTCGGCGGCTGCAGAAGTGGCTGTTTCTGATTTTCTGGAACTGGAAAGAAATATGGATAACCTGTCTCAGCGTTTAACCGGTTCTTTTGCCGGTGTTTTAGAAAATTATCGGGAGAAAATTAATTCAATTGCGGGACGGCAGATTTTTCAGCGTCCGGAGTCTTTGTTTGCCGATTATGTTCAGCAGATTGACAGTTTGAGTCAGCAGCTGGGCTGGGGTATGGATAAGGTGTTTACCGGTGCCCGGCGGCAGTGTGAACTTCTGGGTGGTAAGCTGGATACCTTAAGCCCCCTGAAAACTCTGAGCCGGGGTTACAGTATCTGTACCACTGAGCAGGGAGTGACGGTTAAAAGTATAGAACAAACAAGGGAAGGTGAGACAATATATAACAGGCTGCTGGATGGTACCATTATTAGTGAAGTTCAAAATATAGAAGAAAAAAATGAACAGGTGGGTGAGAAAAATGACTGATGATCTGGAAAATATTCCTGATGACCTGGAACTTGAACCTGAAGAGAAAGAAGATCTTGATTTTGAAGAGGCTCTAAATCGCCTGGAAGAGGTGGTTGAAAAGCTGGAAGAGGGCAGTCTGACCCTGGATAAATCACTGGCTAAATTTCTTGAAGGTGTCCGGCTTATTAAATTCTGCAATCAGAAACTCAGTGAAGCCGAGAAAAAAATCGAGGTGGTACTTAAGGATGAAGATGGTTTTTCTGATATTGTGCCCTTCTCACAGGAGGAGGAACAACAAGAGTGAGAGAGATAACAGAACTGCTAAAACAGAAGCAAAAACAGGTTAATCAAGTTCTGCGGGAGATTATGCGGCAACAAGATTTCCCCTCTGATCTTTTAAGGGAAGCCATGGAATACACTCTTTTTTCAGGCGGCAAGCGAATACGTCCTGTGCTGACTCTGCTGGCGGCTGAGTTTGTTGAGGGTGACCTGGATAGTGCCCTGTGGGCTGGAGGAGCCCTGGAGTTAATTCACACCTATTCTCTGATACATGATGATCTGCCTGCTATGGATGATGATGATCTGCGGCGGGGTCAGCCGAGCAACCACCGTGTATATGGGCCCGGTATTGCTGTACTGGCCGGGGATGGTCTATTAACACTGGCTTTTGAGGTGCTTGGTGAACTGGAGCTGGAGGCCGAAAAAATAAATAATATTGTTCGGGTTGTAGCCCGGGGAGCCGGTCCTTCGGGGATGGTTGGGGGACAGGTACTGGATCTGCAGGGTGAGGATGTTCAGCTCGATCTGGTCGGACTTAAACAAATACACCAGAATAAAACCGGAGCTCTGATTAAAAGTTCTATTCTGGCCGGTGCTTACTGCGGCAGTCCCCAAAAACGAGATCTAAAGGCTCTGGAAGTTTATGCTGAACATCTCGGATTTTTATTTCAAATCACAGATGATATTCTCGATGTTACCGGAGACCAGGAACAGCTGGGCAAGGATGTGGGCCGGGACAGTGAGCTTAACAAGGCCACCTATCCCTCACTTCTGGGTCTACAGGAAGCCAGAAATGAGGCTCAAAGATGTGCCCGGGAGGCCAGGCAGGCTCTTGATTATGCCGGACCACAGGCCCGAAAGCTGCAAAAACTTGCCGATTTTATTCTGGATCGTGATTTTTGATCATGTTTTTTTCTGAATTAATTTTTTTGTGAGTGCTGTGCTGTTTAATTCTGGAAGAGACTGATCCGGGGCTGCATATTTAGGATTGCTGATTATAAATATTTTTAATATGATTGATATAAAAGTCCGTACAGCTGCTGCTGTATGAATTGATACCATTTTATGACTGTGTTATAATAAAATTTATAGTGTGTAATTTAGAGGTGAAGTATAAATGAGCAGTGTTCTTTCTCGCATTGAGAGTCCGGCTGATCTCAAGCTTCTTTCTTTCCAGGAGCTGGAGATTCTGGCCTCAGAGGTGAGGTCTTTTTTAATTAAAAATATTTCCCGAACCGGAGGTCATCTGGCCTCCAATCTGGGGGTTGTAGAGCTTACCATTGCCCTCCATTATCATCTGAACAGTCCCCGGGACAAGATCATATGGGATGTAGGCCACCAGGCTTATACTCACAAAATCCTTACCGGCCGTAAAGACCATTTTTCAGAACTCAGACAGAAGGATGGGATGAGCGGCTATTTAAAAAGGAAAGAAAGCATACATGATATTATTGAGGCCGGCCATACCAGCACTTCGATCTCTTCAGCCCTGGGTCTGGCTTTAGCCCGGGATTTAGATGAAAGAGAGGAGCGGATTTATGCCATTATTGGGGATGGTGCTTTGACAGGTGGAATGGCCTTTGAAGCAATGAACCATGCCGGTCATCTGCAGAGAGATATTACCGTGATCCTAAATGAAAATGAAATGAGTATCTCAACCAACACCGGTGCTCTGTCACGTTATTTGAACCGAATCCGGACCGATCCGGCCCTGTCAAAACTGGAAGATGATCTTGAATTTTTGATGAACCGGGTACCCCGTATTGGCCCCACTTTTAATAAATCTCTTGAGAGAATAAAAAATGCCCTTAAATATACCTTTATATCTGGTGTCCTGTTTGAGGAGATGGGTTTTACCTATATTGGTCCTATCGATGGACATAAATTAACTGAACTTCGAGACAGTTTTAAGCGGGCGGATCAGATTGAGGGTCCGGTACTGATACATGTTAATACCTGTAAAGGGCGGGGTTATAAACCGGCCGAAAAGAAACCGGACAAATATCATGGGGTTGGCCGATTTGATCCGGAGACCGGTGATCCAGAGGGCAGCAGTCCTCCGGCCAAAGAATACAGCCAGGTCTTTGGAGAGACTATGGTTGCCCTGGGAGAAAACATGCAGGATCTGGTGGGGATAACAGCTGCTATGCCCGGAGGAACCGGTCTATGTGAATTTGGAGAGAGATTTCCGGACCGTACTTTTGATACGGGTATTGCAGAACAGCATGCCGTCAGCCTGGCGGCCGGACTGGCCCGGGGGGGCAAGAACCCGGTGTTTGCAGTATATTCTACCTTTCTACAGCGGGCCTTTGACCAGATTGAACATGATCTGTGTCTGCAGAATTTGCCGGTTACACTGGCCGTGGACCGGGCGGGTATTGTGGGCCGTGATGGGGAGACACATCAGGGTGTTTTTGATTTATCCTATTTGAGGATTCTGCCCAATATGATGGTTATGGCTCCCAAGGATGAAAATGAACTTCAGCATATGCTGTTTACGGCAATTAAACACTCCGGCCCTTCGGCGGTAAGATATCCCCGGGGTACAGGTCACGGGGTAGAGATGGACTCAGAACTAAAAAAATTAACTCCCGGAAAAGCTGAATATCTAAGGGAAGGTGAAGATGTTTTAATCATTGCTGCAGGCTCTGAGGTCTATCCGGCTCTTGAGGCTGCAAATATAATGGCTAATAGAGATAACATTTCGGTGGGGGTTATAAATGCACGTTTTGTTAAACCCCTGGATTGCAGGCTTTTTCTGGATTGTATTCCGAACTATGACCTTGTGGTCACTGCTGAGGATCATGTACTAAAAGGCGGGTTTGGGAGTGCTGTTCTGGAAATGATAAATGAGAGTAAACTAACGGAAGTTCGGCTGGAAAGAATTGGTATTCCTGATGAATTTGTGCCTCAGGGTAGTATGGAGGAGATGTATGCAGAATATGGACTCGATGCTGATGGAATCAGAAATACTATTCTGAAAAACCGAATAGATAGATAAAGTTGGGTGCATAAAAAATTTTTAAAATCTATTAAAATCTAAAGTGAAAACATAGAGGATAGTTTTGATTTAAGATTAACAATAATTGTTATAAATTGTAATTATCTATAAATATTGATCCTGCTGGAGGAACAAAGCTATGGCTGACCGAGAAAGACTTGATATTCTGCTTTACAGACAGGGCCTTTTTCCTTCCCGGAGTAAGGCCCAGCGGGCTATTATGGCCGGTCAGGTTTATGTTAATGACCGTCAGGTAGACAAAGCCGGAACTCAGGTTCATCCCGATGATGACTTTGAAGTTCGCGGTTCCCGTGAGCCCTATGTTAGCCGGGGTGGGCGCAAACTTAAAAAAGCCCTGGAGGAGTTTGAAATCCGGCCTGAAGGTCTGGAAGTTATCGATGTTGGTGCTTCAACTGGAGGGTTTACTGACTGTCTGCTCCAGGAAGGAGCAAAACTTGTTTATGCCATTGATGTGGGTCACGGTCAGCTGGCCTGGAAACTGCGTCAGGATGATAGAGTAAAGGTGATAGAAAACACCAATTTTCGCCATCTGACTCCCGAAGACCTGCCGGTTTGTGTGCCTTTGATTGTGATTGATGTTTCTTTTATTTCTCTGAGGCTGATTATACCCGCTGCTCTGAAGTTTCTCCAGGAAAAGGGCCAAATTGTGACCCTGATTAAACCCCAGTTTGAAGCCGGAAGAGAGCGGGTAGGTAGTGGAGGAGTAGTAAAAGAGAAAAAAGTTCATATAGATGTTCTGACCGAGATTTGTTCTTTTTTTAATAATCAGGGTCTGGAAGTCTGTAATGTGACATATTCGCCTATAACCGGGGCCAGCAGTAAAAATATTGAATTTCTGGCTCATCTGAAGCAGTCAGATCCGGACAGTCTTAAGCAGAAATGGCAGAAAAAAATTGAACCACTCGTCAACCGGGCTCACAGAAAGTTGGTGCAGTAATTATGACCGAGTTAAAAAAAGCAGGTCTGGTATTAAATCTGGAAAAAGATAATGCCGAAAAAACAGCCCACCGGGTTTACAGCTGGCTGCAGGAAAAGAATATTTCCGTACTTATTGAAAAAAAGGCGGCCCAAATGATGGGTTTAAATCAGGTTGGAGCTGACTTTTCTGAATTGAGAAATAAGGTAGATCTGATTATACTTTTTGGGGGGGATGGTACTTTTCTGTATACCGCCCGGCATTTTTTTGGCAGTGATATTCCCCTGCTGGGGGTTAATCTGGGGAAACTTGGGTTTTTAACCGAGATTGAAATTGATGAACTGGACGATACCTTACAGCACCTGGTGGAAGATAATTATACTATAGAAAAAAGGATGCTGCTTGATGTGAAGGTGATAAGGGACGACAGGACTGTAATGGAAGGTACGGCCCTCAATGATGCTGTGGTCAACAGGGGCTCCAATGCCCGGATGATCGGTCTGGAGATATATATAAATGAGCAGTATGTAAATTCATATCGGGCAGATGGACTGATTACGGCCACCCCGACCGGTTCTACTGCCTATTCTCTGTCTGCCGGAGGGGCTATTGTTAATCCCAGATTGAATGCCATTCTGGTAACTCCAATCTGTCCCCACACTCTTTATGTCCGTCCTCTGGTCATTTCTGAGGAGGAAAAGGTTACCATAAGAGTTTCGGGCAGAAGCAGTGATATAAAAATTACTGTGGACGGAAGCAAGGTACATACACTTAAAACCGGTGATGAAATAGAAATACAGTGTTCTGAGCACAGTATAAGTCTGGTGAAACTACCGGGGAAAACCTTTTACAATATTCTTCATCAAAAGATGAGGGAAGGAATGGTGTAAATCCCCAGAAGGAGGAATCCTATGCTGGTTGATCTCAAGGTGAAAAACTTTGTCATTATTGATGAGATGGAAATCTCCTTTGAGAAAGGTCTCAATGTCTTAACCGGTGAGACCGGGGCCGGAAAGTCCATAATTATTGGAGCTCTGGATATGCTGCTGGGTTCTCGTGCTTCTTCTGATGTTGTGCGGAGTGGTGCAGAAAAAAGCTATATAGAGGCTGTTTACCGGCCTGAAAAACTGGAGCTGGTAAATGATATTCTCCAGCAGGCAGGTATTGAACCGGATGAAGATATTGTTCTTCTATCCCGGGAGATTAGACTTAATGGCCGCAACAGGAGTCGAATCAACGGTCAGCTGGCAACTTTGAGCATGGTCCGAAAAATCAGCCGTTATCTGGTGGATATTCACGGACAGCATGAACATCAGCTGCTTTTAAATCGAGGTGAACATCTGCAGCTGTTGGATGATTTTATAGGTGATCAGGCCTCTGATCTCCGTCGGGAAATGGAAGAAAAATTTTCCGAAATGCATAAACTTGCAGAAAAAATTGCCGAACTGCAGCTCGATGAAGGAGAAGAGGCCCGCCAGCTTGATATGCTTAACTATCAGATCAGGGAGATTGAAGAGGCCCATCTGCAGTCCGATGAACTTCCGGAATTAAAGAGGGAATATAAGGTCCTGAGCAATATGGAAGAGATTTATTCGGTTACCGGTGAGATAGCGCAGGATTTTAATGGTGAAGATTATAATCAACCCGGTGTTCTGGACAGACTGGGGGAGTTTATGAGCAGGCTGGAAGAAATAAAGGAATATGATCCCGGTCTGGATGAGATCTTCCAGAATATTCAGGATGCTTTTTACAGTCTGCAGGAGGCGGGTTTTGACCTGCAGAATTATCATCAGGATCTGGAGTTTAATGAAGATCGGCTCCAGGAGATCGAAGACAGGCTGGATTTAATTCAGACCCTGCAGAAAAAGTATGGTTCGACAATTGATGAAATATTGAGTTATAAGGAAGAGATGGTAAAAAAAAGGGATAAACTGTCTCGAAGAGAACAGCTGATTTCTGAATATAAGGAAAAAAGAAGCAAACGAGAACAGGAGTATTACAGGTTAGCTGAAAAAATTTCAAATATAAGAAAAGAGCGGGCCCGGCAGCTGGAAAAAAATCTGAAAGGTGAATTTGCCGATCTGGCTTTAGGGGAGGCAGAGTTTAAGGTGGATTTCTCCCGGAAGGAGCCAGCTGCAGACGGTATTGACCGGATTCAGTTTCTGATAACTACCAATCCCGGTGAAGAACTGAAACCACTGGCCCAGGTGGCTTCCGGGGGGGAACTATCCCGGATTATGCTGGCCTTGAAAACGGTTATTGCTGATATAGATAAAGTAGAAACTTTAATTTTTGATGAGGTGGACAGTGGAGTAGGAGGCAAAACTGCGCAAAAGATGGCCGAAAAACTGGCTCATCTGGGTCAGAAACGCCAGATTTTGTGTATCACTCACCTGCCTCAGATTGCAAGTATGTCCGATACTCACTTTTTTATAAGCAAAAAGGCTGAGGAAGATGTCGTTCAGGCGGAAATCAAAAAGCTGGGCCGGGAGGAGCGCAGGGATGAGCTGGCCCGGATGCTGGGAGGTGTTAAGACCACAGAAACAACCAGGGAACATGCTGAAGAAATGCTGACAATGGCTGAAGAAAAAAAGTAGGGATAAGATTAACCGTATATTAAGTATTAAATTAAATATATTGTTTCAGCCCGTTGGTTTATAATGAGGCTGGAGCTGTAATCACACAACAGATTTCATCCTGAATTATTCATAGAGATTGAATAAGATAATTTAACCACCAGAAACAATAAATGAGTCCATATTTTAGATAAAAGGATAAAATATTTTTGTGTTTTTCCTCTGTTGGGGTAAAAAAT
>PWDW01000063.1 GCA_003553225.1 Halanaerobiaceae bacterium | reverse complement strand
GAGATGTTGCGGCACAGGAATACAGTGGAAGGATATGGACAACAGATGCCGAAGGGAATACAAGGGATTATCTTCAAGAGGGATCCGAACTCTATTATACGATAAATTTGGATGAAAGCGTCAGTACAGAACTTATAGTCGATTATTATATCGACCTAGATGAACCCCGGATAAGAAGGGATGAACCTGAAACGAACGAAGATGGTGAATACTATGCCCACGAGGATCCATGGTTTTTTAACCCCCTAGAGTTGACAGAAGAAAATTTAGAAGGTGAACTGGGAGAAGTATACCTGATTTTAAGAGACACCGATGGAGAAGAAATCGATAATGACTCAGTAACGGTCTACGAACCAGACTTTCAACACTCTAGAGTCGTTACAACCGAAGATGACTACTATACTGAGAAAAACTACTATTTTGAAGGTGATCTTATATATTTTAGAGCGGACATGGAAGATCAGTACGGTTTTTCTCCCGAAGATGAGCCCGATATTACTATAAAGGTTGAAAAGGAAGGTGATGAGGTCCAAATCGCTCCTTGGTATCCACCTCCTACTTATGAAGACGGTAGCTTCTACGGGTATTTCGAATTGATCGAGTATGAATTTGGAGAGCATAATCTGATAATAATGGACGGAGATGAGGAGATCGAATATGCTAGTAATGATTTCACAATAGTATCTCTTGATTTGTCTATAATCCCTGAAGTCGATATCTACACTCAGGAACAGGATATAGAGATAAGAGTGGAGAGTAACTATCCTGGTAACATAAGTGTTGCTATAACCAACAGCGTGGAGGAACCCTATGAAATAATGAACGATGCTAGATGGGAGAATCAAGAACTTACTAATGAATTTTGGAGTACAGAATACACGATTCCTGAGGATCAAAGTGATGGTACTTATTTTGTAATCGTGAACAGCACCGAAAACGAAGAAACACTTGAAGTTATGGAATTCAAAATTCAGAAGTATTATTTGGAAGTGGAAACAAACAAAGGTACATACCTTCCAGGCGAAGAAGTTAAAGCCTACTATACAGTAGAAAACTTACTAGACGGTTCACAGTACACTGATGTTGATGTCGAGTGGAAAATGGAATATGAAACTGATGATGGAGAAAGGGACTCTTTGACTGGTGAAGGCATTGAAGGTGAGTTCGACTTCATAATACCCGAAGACGCTACTGTAGAACCTCAAGCACCTCCTTTTGAAGGTCAGCAATTCTCAATTGCGGTTTGGGCCAATAATACTGAAGAAAGATATCAGGATGAAGTTGAAATAGAGAGGTGGATCAATGATCTAACTTTGGATATAGGAGTAGAGTCTGATCAATATTTTGTCGGTCAAACGCTGTATGTTGAAGTACGAACTTCTACAGGAGATGTTGAGGTAAATATAGAACTGCACCATGACGGAAACTTGATCGACCAAAGAACAGTAGTCACAGATGGTAGTGGATATTACAAGGCAACTATGGAGCTTTCAGATAGAAACACCGGACGGTACTTTGTAGTGGGAAATGCTACATGGAACGATATGTACGATATAGACGAAGACGATTTCGAACTTTTAGAAGAAAGTAAGAGATTATCAGTGATACTGGAAACAGATAAAGGGGTAAATCCTTATTATCCCGGAGAGGAAGGTACAGTGTTTTACACTGTTACTAGAGACGGAGAAACAGTCACCGAAGATGTCAATTTAAAATATAAGCTTTATTCAGATCAGCGAGTTCTTGATATGGACTTTGCCCAAAACGGAGAAATCGATTTCGGAGTTCCATCAGATTACAATCCTTCTATAGAGAGCAACCTAGAGATGGACGTAGAAGCAAGAATAGACAGGGAAGTACAAGGATTTTCTAGTATCACTATACCTGTATCTGTCGGAGATATAATTCTAAATCCGAACACTTGGGAATACGAAGCTAACGATAATATCTCGTTTCAATACGAGTTTAACGGTATAAACAAAGAAGAAATAGATTCGCTTGAATATAGAGTTTTAAACGATTTTGACGACCGTGCTTGGGTACAAGATCTTGAAGTCATCATATCAGGCACCCCAACTGATGGTGCTTTTGAAGTGACTATACCTGATAATCCAGAAACAGAATATACTGTTCAACTTGAAGCAGTTACTTATGCTGGGGCTAGCATATTGACTTCTGTCGAGATATCCTTAATATCCGGATTTAGCCTTAGAACAGAAATTCTGACAGATTCCGATTACAGCACCGGGGTGTATCAGCCTGGAGACGAAATTGAGATAAGTTATGAACTCGTCTCTAGAGACGGAAGTCCACTCCCTGAAATAGTTACAGTTAATTATTTTATCCAAGGTCATCCTGAGAGTTCCCACTCTTTCAGAACTAACGAAACTGAAGACACCTTCACTCTCAAAGTTCCAGAAATAAACGATGGAGAAAGACCTTTGACAATTCAAGTTGACCAAGAAGATAGTATAGAAATCATTGAAATAAATAGCGATCCAGGATGGAGAAACAGGATAGTCTTTGGTAACATTAGCATAAGTGGATTGATAATGACCATATTAATTTTAATTGCACTGATTATAGGTGGCCTAGCCTTTTACAGAACACGATCTAGAAAACTTGGTATGAACAGAAGAAGAGATAAGCCACGGGAAAAAACGCCTATTGAAAAGACTAAGT
>PWDW01000126.1 GCA_003553225.1 Halanaerobiaceae bacterium | reverse complement strand
TATGCTCGAGTGATTCAGAAGAAGTATCCTCTTCTTCAATGATCTCTTTCTCCTTTTCCTCGCTAATCACTTTAGACATGGCCTTTAGCCTGTCATCCTCTTTTAGATTCATCACTTTCACGCCCATCGTGTTTCTACCCTGTTTGCTTATGTCACTAGCCTGGGTCCTTATTATCATACCTTTACTGCTTATAAGAACTATCTCCTCTTCATCTTCTACTTTACGGGCACAAACAACTCTTCCGTTTCGTTCCACCGTCTTCATTGTTATAACGCCTTTCGCGCCACGGTTGGTCTTCCTGTAATTGTCAACATCACAACGCTTTCCATAACCTTTTTCAGTAAGTGTCAGTAGAGTGTCTTCATCATCAACTAGAGTCATACTTACCACTTCGTCGTCATCTTCCAACCTTGCTCCTATGACACCCATAGTATATCTTCCCATAGATCTCACGTCTTCCTCGTCAAATCTGATCGCCTGTCCGTTCTTGGTCGCGAGCATCACGTCTTTAGAACCGTCTGAAAGTCTAGTCTCGACCAGTTCATCATCATCTCGAAGTTTGATGGCCCATATGCCGGTCACGCGGGGATTGCTATATTCAGCGAGAGATGTACGTTTTATCTTACCTTTCTTGGTAGCAAAGAGAAGATATTCGGCTTCAGAGAATTCGCTAACAGGTATCAGATCTTCTATGTTCTCATCATGGTCCAATCTCGGAAGCATATTTACTATAGGTCTTCCTTTAGACCTTCTACTCCCCTTAGGCAATTTATAAGCTTTTAGCCAGTAAACTTTGCCTTTGTCAGAAAAGAACAGCAGGTAATCGTGAGAATTTGTAACGAAAAGATCTACTACATGATCTTTCTCCTTAGTGTCCATACCTATTAGACCGACGCCGCCTCTCCTCTGCTTCCTGTAAGTCTCAACCGGCGTTCTTTTGATATAACCGCTTTGAGTCAAAGTTATAACTAGTTCCTCTTCAGGTATCAGATCCTCTGTTTCCAAGTCTTCAGCATCTTTGTTTATATCTGTCCTTCTCTCGTCACCGTATTTATCAGCCATCTCGTCCAATTCTTGTTTGATGATCTCTTTTATCCTCTCCTCATCTCCGAGTATATCCTTGTATTCCTTGATATCCTCCTGCAGGTCCTCGTATTCAGTCTGTAGTTTGTCTCTTTCCATCCCAGTCAATCTTCTCAATCTCATATCTAGGATAGCTTGTGCCTGATCATCACTTAACAAAAATTCGGACATCAATCGATCTTTAGCTTTAGACTGTTCCTCAGAAGACCGTATTATACTAATCACTTTATCAAGATTATCAAGCGCGGTGAGAAGACCCTCCAGGATGTGAGCTCTATCCTGAGCTTTATCCAGCTTGTATTTCGTCTTTCTAGTTATCACATCCTTTCTGTGGTCGATGAAATGCCGCAGTGTCTCTTTCAAGTTCAATACCTGGGGTTCGTCGTCGACCAAAGCCAGGTTGATCACTCCAAAGGTGACCTCCATCTGTGTATGCTTGAAAAGCTTGTTCAAAACCACATCAGGTATGACCCCTCTTTTCAGATCGATGACTACTCTAACGCCGTCTCTATCGGATTCATCTCTCAAGTCAGAGATCTCGCTTATCACATCGTCTTTTACCAGTGAAGCTATATTTTCTACAAGTTTAGATTTGTTCACCTGGTAAGGAATCTCTTTTATGACGATCCTTTTCCTCTGCCCTCTTAAATCCTCGATAGTTGTTTTCGCTCTGATCTTGATCTTCCCTCTTCCCTCTTTGTAGGCATTGTAAACTCCATTGTAACCATGGATAATCCCACCAGTTGGAAAGTCAGGCGCAGGAAGTTCTTCCATAAGCTCTGTTATCTCACTCTCAGGTTCGTCTATCAGTAGTTTGATAGCGCCCACTAATTCATTCAAATTGTGAGGAGGAATGTTAGTAGACATTCCCACTGCAATACCGCTCGCCCCGTTCAATAGAAGATTAGGAAGTTTTGAAGGCATGACTGTAGGTTCCTCAAGACTGCCGTCATAATTATCTCTGAACTCGACCGTCTCTTTATCCAAATCTTCCATTAAATCTTCGGCCATCTCTTCTAAACGTGCTTCTGTATAACGCATTGCAGCAGGCTCATCACCGTCTAAAGAGCCAAAATTACCCTGGCCGTCTATGAGGGGGTACCGAAGAGAAAAATCTTGGGACATCCTTACTAGAGCATCATAAACCGCTTGATCTCCATGAGGATGATACTTACCGAGGACGTCACCGACCACTCTTGCGGATTTCTTGTGTGATTTATCTGAGGATAGACCTTCTTGTCTCATCGAATATAGTATCCTTCGGTGAACTGGTTTCAAGCCGTCTCTAACATCGGGCAGAGCTCTGCCCACAATAACGCTCATCGCGTAATTGATGTAAGAATCTTCCATCTCCTCTTCTAAATTTTTTGTATAAACCTCATCTGCTATCTCTTCTGTTTCTCCTACCATAAAAACACCTCACACGTCTATGTTAGTCGCTGCCGCAGCGTTCTGTTTGATGAACTCTTTCCTAGGCTGGACTTCTTTGCCCATCAAAAGGTTGAACAATTCGTCAGCACGCTCTGCGTCTTCAACGGTGACCTTAGCAAGCTTCCTATTTTCAGGATTCATAGTTGTCTCCCAGAGTTCCTTGGGATTCATCTCACCAAGACCTTTGTA
>PWDW01000089.1 GCA_003553225.1 Halanaerobiaceae bacterium | reverse complement strand
TGGACACGCAAAAACCATGTGCCCCACAGCATGACAGAGGATGCTGGGCGGCCAAAGCCGGCTGGATCAAGTATTATCGTGAGCGCTATGATCTTCCCTATCTGGGGTTGCTGCATTATCTGGAGGGAGAATGTGTGGGAGGAGCTGAATTTATCCCTTCTGCCGAAGTGCCCTATCCCATTCCCCGGGATAACTCTACAGCCTTTTTGACCTGTGTCTACCCCTCGGCAGAAGAGGCCGATTACAAGCATTTTCCCCTGCAGAAACTGGAGGATAAATTGCCTGATCTGGGTTATGAAAAGTTAATTGCCGTCGCTTCAGAGGAGGTTGTCTTTCCCAATGGCCCCCTGGAATGGTTTATTGAGCGGGGTTATGAGGATCTGGGAGAAGTATTCTACGAAGAAAATGATCAGGCGAGAATGCATCTGGTGAAGAAAAAGTTATTGACATGTCAGTGATTAAATTAATCGTCTTACTTTTTGCAGAGGTCCAGCCGGGCGTGATATGAATTATTTTCTTGATTAAAGCACTGAGCAATGCTATCCTGTGCGTGTAAGTATAAAAAATATTTTACATCAGGGAGGTTCAAAATGGATTTAAAAGGAAGGCTTATGCTTGGTTTGATGGTAATTGTACTTATTTCTTTATTGGCCGGGATTAATAATCAAATCTCTGCGGAAGAACTTACAATACTTCATACCAATGATATTCATGGAAGACTTGAAGTTGATGAAGAGGAAGGGAGGATGGGGATACCTGTAATTTCTTCGCTTATTGATGATTACCGTGCCGAGAGAGATAATGTTCTTGTTTTAGACGCCGGTGATACCATACATGGAGACGTAATTACAAACCATTTTGATGGCAAAAGTGCTGTTAGAACTATGAATAAAGCGGGTTTTGATGTTATGGTAGCCGGCAATAGAGAATTTATGTTTGGCTACGAAAGGCTGGCAGAGCTGGATGAAGAAGAGATGGAGTTTGACCTGTTATCGGCCAATATTAAAAAAGACGGCGAGCCTTTATATGATCCTTATGTCATTAAGCAGGCAGGAGAAAAACAGGTGGGAATTTTTGGTTTGACAACTTCCCGCACACAGGTAACTGTTTCTCCGGAAAGAACCAGGGGATTGGATTTTGCTGATTATGTAGATGTTTCCCAAAAATATGTTGATCTGCTGCAGGAGAAACAGGTGGATTTGATTATAGCTTTAGGTCATGTTGGGACAGGAACTGCTGAAAAAGTAGCGAAGGCTGTTGAGGGAATAGACGTTTTTGTTGACGGACATTCTCATACTGTTATCGAAGAAGGGCAATGGTTGAATGATACTTTTCATAAGATTGCCGGTGAGTATGCAAAATATTTAGGTGTGATTAATGTAAATCTATCAAAAGAAAGTCCTGAATTCATACAAAGTGCCAAAACAATTACTGCTGAAGAGGGCTTTGCCAGAGTGGAAGCCGATGAAGAAATCAGTCAGATGCTGGAGGAATATGGCGAAATAGTTGTAGAAGATATGTTAAATTGAGATTTTGAGAGTTCGGCAATCAAAACAAAAACCCCCCTGGGATCAGGGGGTTTTTGTTCGATTCGAGAAGGGAGTTTACTTCACTGGCTGTGTACTTATGCTGATGTTAGCCTAAAATTATGGGGGAGTTTAGGGCAAGTGCGTCATTCTCAACTACTTCTTCGGCAACTACCTCGCCTTCCAGGCCAAAATCATCGTCAAAGTCATCTTCCAGCTCATCTTCTTCGGGTACTCCGCAGGCGGCCGCGCCTATTACAACAAGACTGAGTACCAGAACCAGGGCTAAAATTTTGGCGCCTTTCATTATTTAGCACCTCCAGAAATTTTATGAGATTGATATTGAGTGAGAATGAGACTGTTTAACCTTCTGAATAAATTATAAGGTATAATTGTGATAAAAACTTGTTAGATTCTTAGAGATCTCGAGAAATATTAAGTGTTTTTTGTGAGGGGTGATAGAATGGACTGGGGCGAATACTGGCGGGAAGAATACGATAATTATGTGATCATATATTCCCGGGGGCCTGATGAGGAAGAGCGCTCTGCCGACATCATTTTTAGACCGAAGGCCCCCGATTATAAGATAAGGGGTTATATGGAAAAACTGGATATGCTGGGCTATGAACGGGAGAAGAGTATGGGGGTAACCCAGCGGGTGGTGGATTATATAGAGGAAAATATGAAATGATCTATTATCATCAGAGTTGAGTGTATATCTGCAGAACTGGCCACCTGCAAAATGCAAAAAGCCTAAATAAATGTCGCATTATACAGGAGAAATGCCTCATAGTATTTAAATTAAACTACAGGAGTTTAGTGCAAATTATATCAGAAAATTCACTCGACAGAGCCGACATTTACATCAGCGGCTGCTAGAGCAGATCATATAAAAATATAACCCTTCAATGAGGTGTCATCAATGGAAGAGGATTCAGGGCTTGAAATCCCCCGGGAAGTCAGAGACAACTGGCACAGTATTGTCGAACTCCTTACCGGTGTGGTTGGGGCGGAGGCCGGTTTTATCACCAGGGTTGTGGGAGAAAAGATCGAGATTTTACAGGTGGGAAGTGAGAACAATATTGAAATAGCAGAGGGGGATATTTTAGATCTTGCCGAGGTATTCTGCCATGAAGCGGTCAATAAAGGGCAGATGGTGGAGATCAATGATGCCCGCAATATCGAAAGATGGCAGGGAACTCTCGAAC
>PWDW01000194.1 GCA_003553225.1 Halanaerobiaceae bacterium | reverse complement strand
TTACCTAAACTTTTATTTGTTTTATATATAATTTAGTATTTTAAAAAATGTTTGTCTAAAAAAATTTCCCAGGCCTCTCCAAATTCTAAAACTCGTGTCGGCGTAGCCGAGCAGAGGCCAGAAAAAAGTCCGGAATAATACACTAAATGGTGCAAGAGCCTACGGGATTGGCACGGGGAGAGGTGTATTCTTTTGTTTTTTTAGGGTAAAAACAATGATTTTTTAAGTATTCTAGAAGTTAAATGGATAATTTGGGGGCACAAGAAAAAAGAATCGTGGGAATCGAAATATTTTAATCTGGTTGATCCTGGGTGGACCACTCAGGCCTAATAGTTAAGAAAAAGATATATATTTGTAAGTTGAAATGAACTGGTAGAACATAGTTGACTTAATGTAAGTAAGGCTCTGTAAATGAGTGAGAAGATCTGCTAATACTAAAGTCAAAAGATCCTCTAAAACTAAATGAAATTTTGTATTTTTTTTGATTAAACGCAGGATGGAAAAGCAAAAATAGTTTCAACCATGATAGAGTGCCCTTTAAACCTACTGGGCTCTCTTTTTATTTACTTTGTACGCGCGTACACAAAAATATTAAGTTTTATTTTGACACTTTTTAAAGAATAGACGGTAAGGTTTCTGCCTTTGATGTTAAAATAAAGTTTTACTTGACAAAACAAGACAAATTTCTTCAAAGGAAATATTATCTAAAATATAGAATTTTTTATTAAAAGGACAGCATTTTTTCTTTATTTATTTTTAAGTTACCTTATGTCTATTTTGGATGGTCGGAAAGATTGATATTAACAAATGTATTTAGTGAGGAGGTCCTTTATGAAAACAGTTGGAATTTTATTGATATTGCTGGGGGTTATAGGTATTCTGATGGGATCTATGATGTTTGGAGATATTGGACTTGCTGCATTAATTGGTGCATTATCTGCGTTATTATCCGGGATAGGTTTTGTAAAGGTCGACAAACTGATAAATTAAAAGCGGATATGAATTTTTCTTACAGTCAAAGCCTCAGGTCTTTAGAATAAGACAGAAAGCAACATTTTATAAAAATATTTTCTTAAATAAGCATAAACTTCTATTATTTACTTGTATTTTTAAAGAAGAACTCCATCAATGAAGACCCTGGAAACCTTGGCTTAAGCCCTGGAAGTAACCGTTTCGAAATTGATTGCCAATGACTTTAATGATAAACCCTGTGAAATTGACCTGGAAAAATTCTTAGAGAGAAGAGGTATAAAATTTTTGGGGACTCTACTGAGTGAGCAGGAAAAGGAAGATATAGTAAGTTTCCTTAACATGCTAAAAAAAGCCTGAGGCTATTAAGGGTCAATTGTTTCAAACATTGTGTTAAGAAGGCTGATAGGTAATAAAACGTAAAAGATCTATTATGCGGGAGAATACATGATGTGCAACTATGTTGAAAAGCTTCAGGCCGAACTCAAAGAGATAAGCCAAAGAATACTCTTCCTTAGAGAAATAATATCTGTTGCCAAGGACCAGAAGGAAGCGGAGAAGCTCCGGAATGAAAAAAGCAGCTGAAGTACCAGGCGCTTGTTTTACATTGAAAAGATAGAAAACCTAAGGTAATTACAAGTTATCAAATATATAGAATTAATAGCTTTTAAAAAGTGAATGAGAGGAGCAATGAAAATGTTAACTGCGACGAAGAATGTTTTTGCGGTTTTCCTGATTCTTCTGCTGGCCGCCGGGTGCGCTTCTGCTCCCGGAGAAGAAACCATGGCTATGGAGGAAGAAGTGCAAAACCTTGAAGAAAAAGTTCGGGAGCTGGAAGAAAAGCTTCAGGAACTGGAGGAAGAAAACAAAACGCTTAGACGGGAAAAAGGAACTGACAGTGAAGCAGAGGCCGAGGCCGAAGAGATAAGGGAAGCGGGGTTAGTATCTGTAGAAGAAGTCCGAATAGTCGAGCAAAGCGAGGATCATAAGACTTTATATCCTGACATGATTCAGGCCATCATAAATAATAACTCTGATGAAACCATAAGGAAATACGAGCTGGGTTTTCTGGCTTACGACAAAAACGGCTACCCCGTCAGAATTAAATGGCGTATGTCTTTTTCCGATGGTGCATATGAAAAGATAGGCGTTGCGGAGGATGCCAACGTGCCTTCCGGTGAAACTTATGGTGAAGATATGGGTTGGGGGCTGGACAAGGACCACAATATCCATTATGTCCTGGGTAAGGTCCGGGAGACTACCTTCTATGACGGTAGCACCTGGAAAAACCCTAAGTATAGTGCCTGGAGGAATAAATATATAGAAAAGCCCTTGCCTGAAGAGTATATGGATTAAAATAATTTCAAAAAACACAGAAAGACGGGTATTTTCTTAAAATTATCTTTATTCCTTTTATATCTTTTATATATATCTCTCTCAATAGGATCTTTGATCTCATTTACTGTTTCATTCTTAAGAGCTACATCTAAATTAACAATGTAACATATAAGAAACACTTTGCTTGCAATGAGACTTGAAATTATTTTAATTCTGTGTTATATTATAAGTAACAAAATGAAAATGAAATTACCTGATTATTTGGTTTATATATAATTTAGTATTTTAAAAAATGTTTGTCTAAAAAAATTTCCCAGGCCTCTCCAAATTCTAAAACTCGTGTCGGCATAGCCGAGCAGAGGCCAGAAAAAAGTCCGGAATAATACTTTCAATGGTGCAAGAGCCTACGGGATTGGCACGAGGAGAG
>PWDW01000019.1 GCA_003553225.1 Halanaerobiaceae bacterium | reverse complement strand
GAATCCCCTTCTCGGCGCTTTTCTAACGCTTCTTCGTATGGTGGATTGCCGCAGATACAACTAATCCCAATAGTAGCAGGAAAAATGAAAATCCAGGTATCTCTGGCATATCAGGTCTGTCTGGTTTATCTGGTAGATCTGGTATTATGTCCAATATGAAATCTACTACGGTGTTTAATATGTTTTTTACAAAATCTATTACGGTTTCTTGTATGCTTTTTTCTTTTTCTTCGAATAGGGCTGTTATGTTCTTTGTTTCATCCATAGTGACTATTATTACTCTTTCTTCGCTTTGGTAATCTCCGGTCCACTCTACAAATCTCCATCCTTCCTCTGCAATAGCTTCTAGTTCGACTTCGCTTCCTTCTTTGTAAAGGTATTCCTCTTCAGCATCAAATTTTTCTCCATCGACATTTACTGTTCCTTCACCCTCAAAATTGATTGTGAGTTCATACCATCGAACCATCTCTTCAGTCATCCATGGATAGTTATCCTGGTTATCATCGCCGAAAATCTCGTAGGGTTCCTCACCTATACCGTCGCCTCTATCTTCGCCTTCATAGTCAGACCAGTAATTACCTCCTTTACCATCTTCTGCTGGATCTCCAGCATCCCAATTGTTATCTCCGTAATCCCAAGCTTGGTTCTCATTCTCTATGAATTTGTTTCTATATAATAAATTGTCATAAGAATTTGGATCAACAATGTAAACTCCTACTTCGCTATTATTTGAGATTATGTTATTCGTTAGTTTGTTCTGTTTAGATTCGTATAAACCGATGCCCAACTCATTAACTTCTACAGTATTGTTAGCTAATGTATTTTTGTTTGAGTATTCAATAGTAATCCCTATAACGTTTTGTGACACTGTATTGTTCGCTAAGGTATTGTTAGTGGAGAACGCTAAAACGAAACCCAATTGGTTATGCTCCACAGTGTTTCCTATCATTTCATTATAACTAGATCCTAATAGAATAATACCGAGTTCTTTTTCATTTACCTGGTTATTTTCCAATATATTTTCATCAGATTCGAAAAGAGTGATGCTTTCTACACGATTAGAGGTTATATCGTTATTAATGAGTGTATTGTTATTAGAACCAAAACATATGATTCCATAATCGTTTCTAGATGCTGTGTTGTTAGATAGTGTATTACCATCAGATTCGAACAGGAAGAAACCAGGAAATTCGTTTTCGGATACGATATTATTTTCCAATATATTTTCATTTGATTTAAAAAGAGTTATGCCTTCCCAATTGGACTCTTTTACAGTGTTGTTTATGAGAATATTATTAGAAGAAAAGCCTGAAAGGATTCTAGCACTACCACCACTGATCTCCTGATCTTCCACTGTAATTTTCTCACAATTAGCTAGGATAATCTGTCCGGCATCTGTGGGAACCGTGCTTTCTCTCTCATTACTCAAGTAATAAATTGGATCATCATTTACCGTATTTGAAGTATCGATTGAATGTGTATCCCAATGTTCTGTCAAAAGTCCTTGTATGTAGATACCACCATCGACCATGGTATTTTCTTTTAATGTAACATTCTCAGAGTTTCCGAGATATATTCCGATCATGTTGTTAGATGCCCCATTCCTACGTAATTTATTATCATCGGAATTTAGGTGCAAAATGCTGTAAATAGAGTTGGATACCCTGTTATCGGTTAACAAATTTTCCTTTGCTCCGAGTATATAGATTCCATAAAACCAATGATTGTCTACAGTGTTGTTATCTACTCTATTATTTCTGGATTGGAAGAGGATCATGCCATAGAACTGATTATCAAAGATATCGTTTTCAGTCAAAATGTTCTCTCTAGAACTTTCTATTATGAAACCATAAGAGTTTCGAGAAAGATTGTTGTTACTAAATTTATTGCGTTCCGAATCCTGAGTTCTTATTCCCATAAATGTATTCGAGATTGAACTATTTAAAATTGAATTTTCGTTAGATTTCTCAAATAATAGGCCGTACTCACTACGTGAAATTGTTTGGTTGATCAGTTTATTATCCTTCGACTCATAAAATCTCATACCAGCTTGGTTATTACTCTCTAAAAGGTTATAAGCCAATTCATTTGATCTGGAAGTGAAGAAAGATACGCCATAAAAATTGTTAGATATATTGTTATCATTCAGAACATTATCTTCAGAATCTAGGAGAGCGATTCCGGAGTCACCACGTACTGTTACTGTAATATTTCTCTTCATTTCTTGGCTCTCGTTAAATTTTGCAGTAATAGATAACTCGACTTCACCCAAAGTGCGAGGTGTCCATTCCCCGGTATAATAACCGTCTTCAGCTAGATCTCCTCTCGAGCCGTCGTCTTCAAGAAACATAGTATCTTCTCCAGTGCTGAATTCAACACTCACGTTTGCCCCTAGAATAGGATTCACTCTATCGTTTAGTGATATAGAAATAGAGGTTTCTTCTCCCCAAGGAATCACTGAAGTAGGTCGATGAACCCAGAGTCTTACGTCATCTGGATCAGGAGATTGTTCTAAAGCATTATGTGCGTTTATCCGTCCTTCTGTTAATGTTATATTTTTAAGAGACTCTAATTGATCAACAGATGAGAGTATCGCATTTTTTAGTTGATTATGATTGTAAGACGCATTATGCGATTTCAATAAGGCTACTACTCCCGTGACATGGGGAGCAGCCATAGAAGTTCCGCTCATATGTCCATACTCACCATCTAAAACGGTACTGTTAATGTTGACTCCTGGAG
>PWDW01000224.1 GCA_003553225.1 Halanaerobiaceae bacterium | reverse complement strand
TTAATGGCTCAATCGGTGAACGGTATGGAGTTTTTAGCCCTGCCTTTCTATCTCATATTCGGTTTTGATCTTTTCGCTCTGAGATTGGCTCAATCGCTTTTTATCGGGTTGGCAATAGTTTTCTTCTACTTCTTCTCCAAAAACCTATTATCAAGCTATAAAGCGGCTCTTTTAACCACTCTGCTGCTGATTGCATTCCCCTATTTTATTTTAATGAAGTATCAGGAATATCCTTTTTTAGCTTTCTTTTCTGCGGGCTTGCTTTATTTCTGTTTTGCAGCTTTCAAAAAGAAAAAAAATAGTAGAGATATATTTCTCTTCGGGTTTTTATGGGGTCTTGGAACCTATCACAAGATAATGGTCTTCGCTTTCGGATTCGCACTTCTTTTTTCTTGTCTGTTGATTTACAGAAAGGAGTTTACAAAAAAAATTATTAAGCTCAAAAAAATAATTGTTCTGGGTGCTTCTTTCGTGCTGGGAGCTGCTCCCCTAATAATCTGGAATATAATCCCCGACCACAGATTACAAACTGTCAACAAAATTTTCAGCGGAACAACTACCTTCAAATCGAATGTAATAGTTAATTTTCAGGAAAGACTGGTTCATATTAAAGAAATTTTCATTAGCTCACCCGGTAGATACACGGGAGAAATTGAGTTTTTCGGCTTGTTGCTGCTTGGGATTCTTTTTGTAACAACATTATTTTTGTTGATTCGAAAAAACAAGAAAGGGAGCGTTTTAATACTTACCGTTTTGTTCTTTACGATTTCTTCCACTCTGGGAATAAACGTATTGATAAGCAAACATCTCTATATGGTCATCCCCGTGCTTATCGCACTAATCGCCTTGGGGATTAATGAAATAGCCGAATCGATTTTTAAAAAAAGGGGAGAGACCGTTTTCGTCTTCGTCTTGGCTTTGTTGGTGATTATGGGTAGCTTCAACCTGTTTAGCATCCTTCGGACAAATAATGAATACGACTACTTTACGGCCTCTTACCGGCTTCAATACCTGCTACGCAAAGACTCGGTAAAAAATATATATGCACTACACCCGGAAAATTACGGAAGTTTCTGGAACTCAATCTACTTCACTTCCGGTGGTAAAAATATTATTCTCGCCTCAAAAATTATGGAAGGAAAGAATGAAATTCTGGTGGGAACTTACGACGGAAACGATGTCGGCTGTGGAGGGGGTGATGTCAGAGAAAAAAATTTTAATGAGTTAATAAAAACGTCCGAATCAAAAAACAACATCTATGTGGATGTTGTTTACATTCATGACGATGAAGTCAATGAAAAAAGAAAAGCAACGAGAATGAGGGTAAGAGACGGGTTGGCCGAAAACGATTATGAAAAAATACCTCTCCTTTCCTCGGTGGCAGATAAAATTTATATAATTTGGGCTCACGAAAGCCGAACCGATCTGATTGAAAGCATGAGGAAAATCCCCGACAAGGAGAAAACGGTTTCTCTTTTTGAGGATTCGATCTACGACAATTATTGAAGTCAGTTTGCTTCTTCGGCTGTAATTACGGTAACTCCCCTGGCGATTATCTCCCTGTCGTCATCAACGGCTCTCAAAACGTCACGGCCGATATTCACCAACACCTCGTCTCCTTTTTTGATATTTTCCCCACTTATTGCCTCTCTGCCGGCGGGCTCTACGTCTCCCAAGCCGTGAACTTTCAGCTTTAACTCCTCAAAATCGGTGCCCTCGTCCATTTTCATCTCTATTAGCTGACCGCTCAACTCCTCGGGGTTATCTACATCAATTACAATATGAGATTCGCTAAAATTAATTTCGGAAATTACACCTTCTAATAATCCCTCGGGAAGCTCTTGCATCTCTTCTTCCCGACGGCCGGCCCCGAATCCACTTGAGTCTGAAAATAAAAAATAACCTCCGGTAATTCCCAAAATAAGAGTAATGGTAATAACTACGAAAAATATTCGGTATTGTTTTTCTTTTTCCATGAATCTGTTTTTTTATTTTTTATTCACTTTAACTATACAATCTATAAAAAAGTATTTCAAATTATTAGGATAAGTTCAAGCAAAAAGTGCAACAACTACAATCAGAAACCGCATAATTACTCCTGGCAGTCATCCTGAGGCGTTTAGCCGAAGGATCTCATGTATTCGCACTCCGAAAGGGGGTTCTTCACTCCCTGCCTGCCCGGGCAGAGCAGGCAGGCGTTACGTTCAGAATAACGAGTGGAAGTAATTATTCAACACTCTAAAATTAGCAATGTCTCTATTTTACCGCCCAGGTATGTTTTTGGCTGCTTTTTTCAAAATGCTTGCTGTATTCCAGTGTTTAATTCTCAGGGAATGGTTGAGCGGTTTGAATTTATTTCTTTACCGGTTTAAACTCGTCCCAGCCGAATATTTCCGGATATTCCTTCCAGGGCCCTTCGCAAATTTTATAATATTTGCACTTTTTGCATTTCTCCGCTTTTATTTTACCTTGCGTTTTGCGATAATTCTCATAATCCTCAATACTGAAATCGGCATCATAAACGTCGCCTCCGGGTATCTTGTCATATTCGGCTATATAACTCTCGTAGCCCTCCATAAAGCAAAAGGGAATCGCCTCGGTCATTACATGCACTCCGGCGTCTATTCCTTTTTGCAAACCCTTTTTAATGCAGGGCATCACTTCGCTTTTTTTGGGAACCACCTCTTCGATTAATTCCGGATCGTTTTTGATAATTTCATTAATATGAATAAATGCAAATTGATA
>PWDW01000211.1 GCA_003553225.1 Halanaerobiaceae bacterium | reverse complement strand
TCAGATAACCGTGGACAAGTGCGAAGAACAGCATTAGATACATCAGAGCGTGTATGGACTTCCAATAATCGGGTATCTTTGCTCTAACGAAGGCTGCTATCGTAGCTATGTATATGAGGATCAAAGCCTGTCGTCCTCCCAATAACATGAAAGAGTAAAGGGAAGAGACGTCAGGTACGAACACGGATATATCACTAACTTCTATAGCGAAGATCACTGGATGTAAGGTCGCAGCCGCTATTCCTATAGCTGCGAAAAGATGATGGACTTTCATGAACGACGTTCCCCATTCTTGGTAGATCTCACTCATGAAAGGGGTCATTATCGCCGCGATAGCCATCATGAAAAGGCCGACCAGTGCGAAAAACCGTATGGTAAAATCGTAGATGTCTGTCCATCCCATCGATAGGAAAAGTGCTAAAACCACTAAGAACAGGGCTGTGATCGCTCCTATAGCGTAGTATCCTTTTTTTGTCACTTCTCCGCTCATAGGCATTAATGTGTTCTCAAGGATATAAGTATTATGCCGTTATGAAGTTAACAAGTGTTTACATCTACAAGACATAATTTTTATATATTATATACATGTTATCTTTTTTTAGGGTGAAAGATATATGCTAGATAAAAGCAGATTTTTAGTCTATAGTTTAGTACTATTGATGGTACTGACTATGGGCCTGGGCAACGTTACAGCGATGGAAGGGATCTCGAGTGAGACAGAAATTTTCTCTATCGAAGACGGATCCAATATCTTAGTGATAGAAACTTTGGAGGACATATTTTCTGATATCTGGGAGAGCTTTATCGAGTTCATCCCAGGACTGGTGTTCTTCATAGTGGTCGTTATAATAGGCTACATCATCTCGAAGATAGCCGGTGGGATCGTCGCGAGAGTTTTGAAAAAGATAGGTGTAGAAAAGGCGATGCAGAAAGTGGGGATAAGCAAGCAAGTGAAGAAATTGGGTATGGATTCGGTCTCTAGGCTGATCGGTATACTGTTCTTCTGGTTCATCTTCGTGATATTCCTGCAGATCGCTTTAGACTACGCAGGCATACAGACTTTGACCGATATACTGACGCCGATAGTACTGTTCATACCGCGGTTGATCGTTGCGGTGATAGTCATAGTGATAGGTCTTTACGTTGCAGAGATGGTCGTCAAATTCTTGAAGGAATTCATCAGGAAGAGTCCGATGTCTAAGGACCTTCAGAGAGCTGACAAGATGAGCGATAAAGCAGGTTTTTCGCTGATGGATATAATATACATCTTCGTCAAAGCCTTCGTACTGCTGTTCTTCATAAGCATAGCTCTGGAGATAATAGCGATCCCGATACTATCTGACTTCATAAATCCAGTACTGCTCGTGATACCACTGCTGATAGCTGCGTTAGCGGTTATAATGATAGGACTGATCGTCACTGATTACGTCGTCGACTTCGTCATCAAAATGTTGAAGGAGTTCGAGATAGATAGACTGATCGAACCTGTAGAATCGATGATAAAACGTGAAGGTATCACGTTGAAGTTGATATCCTACGTATTGAAGGTCTTAGTGATGCTGGTATTCATACAGATCGCTGTGGGCATACTGAATAGGGAAGGGATGTTCAATCAGTTAGCTGAATTGGTCAATACTGTGATCCTGTGGATACCGAATCTGATCGTCGCTCTGTTCATCGGACTGATCGGCTTCTGGATCGCGACCTGGCTGCACGATAAGGTAATCAAACATGGCGGAGAGTTGGATCTACCTTTCGTGAGTTTCATGGCCAAAGGTGTACAGATACTGGTGATCTACATAGCAGTAGTGATGGCTTTAGCACAGATAGGTATCGAAGTACCTATATTGTATCTGATGTTCGTGATAACAGTCGGTGCAATATTCTTAGGACTAGGTGTAGGATTCGCCTATGGTTCTAAAGACGTTTTCCTCAATCTAGTCGGTTCTATACAGTCAGGACAGACTATAAAAGAGGGAGACAAGATAGAAGTAGAAGGATACGAGGGAGTCGTGAAATCATTAGGACGGTATTCTATCGAACTTGAAACAGAGATGGGCAAGAAGGTACACATCCCGCACTCCAAGCTCGCTGGTGCGGTCATCGAAGAGAGCGAGTAAAACAAACCCCTTTTCTTTTTTATTCATCTTTCAAAAGTTCCCTTTCTAGTTTTTCAAGTCTTTTTGTGATCTCATCCGTGGTGATCTGATCATCTTCTACTTTTTCGTTCGCAGCTTCGAGGACCTTCTTCGCGGTCCTTATCCCTATATGGCTCACGCCTGAAAGTCCTGCGATCCCCTCTTCGACTATGTCTTCAGCGGAATAGATACCGTTCTCGTAGAGTCTTTCAGCTCTAGTTCTGCCGACGCCCTCTATCTTTGTTAGTTCGGCTAGAGCGCTTTCTTTGTCTACTCCTTCTTTGAAAAGTGTTCCGCAGTCTGGACATCGATTCACATCTTCTCCTACAGCGGTACCGCAGTTATCGCAGGTCTTGACAATTGTAGCTTTCTTTTCAAGCTCTTCTTCATGTCCTTCTATTTCATCCATCTCTTCTTCGGTAACATCACCTTCGCTTGCCACTTCTAGTAGGTCTTCGACGATACTCTTCGTTTCTGGGTCTTCTATAGATGAAAGATCGCCGATGGATTCTTTGAGTTGTTTCTCTTCGTGTATCTTGGTGACCCTCTCTAGTTCCTCCAACGTTTCTTGGAGTTTTTCCTGCTCGGCTCCTTTTTTCTTTAGAGATATGTTCTTG
>PWDW01000073.1 GCA_003553225.1 Halanaerobiaceae bacterium | reverse complement strand
TCCAAAAAACAGATCTGGATTATTCCTCATCTCCTGCAGAGTAGCCAGGCCGAGGGCATTGTTGGTACAGTAAAAACGCCGGTAACCTGACAGACCATCAGGAAAAGCACGATAATATTCAAGCAGACCGGGCACATGGGTCAAAACATTTTCAATCATACATTCCAGACCCTGCAGGACCTTTTTTTCCTGTCCGGGATCCGTTAAATCAGCAGGATTAAGCCCCAGACTCTTCAGAGGCCAGTAATTTTTTTCCCGGTTCTCAATATCTTTTTTTATGTCCCGAATTATATTAACTTTCTGCAAAAAACGACCGGCATCCTCAAAATTGTTCTGCAGGATCTGACCTTCTGGTTCCTTGATATCCTCTTTTAAAATAATTGTCTCAGTCAAAAATCCACCTACTGTACCGGCCACATAATAGCAGTATTCATCAAGATCAGAGAAGGTTTCAACCTCCCGGGTTAAAAAGGACTGCATACCCCTATTCATCTCCTGCATCCAGTAATGAGAAATTTGTCTGACTTCAAAATCAAGAGTTCTGTTAGCCTCATAAAGGAGGTCAGCCCGGGCCGTAAGCCGGGAAAGTGCCTTATCTGAAAATAGATCAGCCTGATCCTGTATCTTTCTAATAGTATCTTCAGGAAAGGAGGTTCCCGGATCAAAAATATCAACCACCCGATCCATAAGATATTTTCTCTGTTCAAGACTAATTCCCCGCACTTCATCTTCAAAATTATCCAGCAGACGGTCCTGAAGATAGGTCACCATTACCGGATCGTGAATACTATTATCTAAAAAGGGAATAGTTAAAGCAAAACTTCGGGATACTTTTTTTAAGATTTCACGGCAAAACTTAAGAGCTTCTTCTTGACTCATTAGGGCCCCCTCATAAGCCTTTTAAAAACATAATAAAATATTCTTTTTCTAGCTATTTTAAAAAATGGCCAACCCCAAACCTTCTCTAATGTCTGCCCAATTGTTCCCGCTTAACATATTCAATTAAACCACCAGACTGGATAATATCACGCATAAAAGGGGGGAACTTCTCTGATTTGTATTCCTGACCACCATCCAGATTTTTAATTATTCCTTCCTGTAGATCAACTTCAATTTTCTGTCCTTCTTCTATACTCCGGCTGGCCTCAGGGGATTCAAGAATTGGTAAACCAATATTTATTGAATTCCGGTAAAAAATACGGGCAAAACTTTCTGCAATTACACAGGATATTCCGGCAGCTTTAATCGCTAAAGGGGCATGTTCCCGGGAGCTTCCCGAACCAAAATTTTTACCGCCAACTATTATATCTCCTTCTGTTACCCGGTCCGTGAACTCCGGATCAAGATCTTCCAGACAGTGTTCAGCCAGTTTTTCCGGATCAGAGGTGTTCAAAAAACGGGCCGGAATAATAACATCAGTATCTACATTATCACCATATTTAAATACTTTCCCAGACAGCTTCATTTTACAACCTCCTCGGGATGTACAAGATATCCTTTAACCGCAGCAGCGGCGGCTACAGCCGGGCTGGAAAGATAAACTTCACTTTCTTTGTGTCCCATACGGCCCACGAAATTCCTGTTGGTCGTTGAAACAGCCCGTTCTCCAGCGGCCAGTATGCCCATATGTCCACCCAGACAGGGTCCACAGGTAGGGGTGCTTACTGCAGCTCCAGCCTCAATAAGGGTCTCTATAACACCTTCCTGTAAGGCCTGCTGATAAATTTTCTGAGTGCCGGGAAATACCAGACACCTTACACTATCCCTAACTTTGTTCCCGGCCATTACTTCAGCAGCCTTTCTTAAATCTTCTATACGGCCATTGGTACAGGAACCAATAACTGCCTGGTCAATTTCCAGTCCTTCTGCTTCACTCAGGGGATGGGTATTTTCAGGAAGATGGGGAAATGAAATCTGGGGTTCTATTTTGCCCACATCATACCTGATCTCTTTTTCATATTCGGCATCTTCATCACTGTACAGGGGAGTATAATCACGAATTGCCCTGTTTTTTAGGTAATTTTGGGTTTTCTCATCTGGCTTTATGAGCCCACACTTTCCCCCGGCCTCTATGGCCATATTGGACATTGTCATCCGCCCATCCATAGATAAGTTATCTATTACTTCTCCGGTAAACTCCATAGATTTATAAAGGGCACCATCTACTCCAATATCACCTATAGTATACAAAATAAGATCTTTGGCTCCCACCCAGGGCTGTAGGCTGCCTGAATAAACAAATTTTATTGTCGGAGGTACACGAAACCAGGCTTTCCCGGTGGCCATAGCAGCTGCCATGTCAGTACTTCCCACCCCGGTTCCCAGAGCCCCCAGAGCACCATAAGTACAGGTATGTGAATCAGCCCCAATTATTATTTCACCGGGTAAGGCCAGACCCTGTTCCGGCAGCAGGCAGTGTTCAATACCCATTTCACCAATTTCAAAATAATATTCAAGCTCCTGTTCACGGGCAAAGCTGCGCAGTATCTTGGCCTGCTGGGCGGAATTGATATCCTTGTTTGGTGTAAAGTGGTCGGGAACCAGAATAACTCTTCCGGGATCAAAAACCTCCGAAATACCAATTTTTTTAAATTCTTCTATGGCAACCGGAGAGGTAATGTCATTTCCCAGCACCATATCAACTTCGGCCAGCAGAATATCTCCCGGGCTTACTTTCTGTTTATCGGCATGTGCGGCAATTATTTTTTCCACCATGGTCATACCCATGCTATCTCTCCTTATACCGGTTATTTTTAAAT
>PWDW01000127.1 GCA_003553225.1 Halanaerobiaceae bacterium | reverse complement strand
TGACATGGAAATATCCCTCCAGAGCGGCTGTTTTATGCTGAACTTATGCGCTTATAATTTTAACATATCAGACGGGAAAACTCCAGATAAAAATAAAAAAAGACGCCAGACACAGCTGACGCCTCAGTTTACCGCTTACAATGGCCGGGAGAGATTCGGACAGTAAATTATGATTTTTTGTTGAGTTCTTCCAGGCAGTCCTCGCAGACCTTCTTGCCCTGATAGGATATGAGATTGTCGACACTGGAACAGAGCGTGCATCCTGGCTCATATTTTTTCAGGATTACGGTATCATCTTCCACATATATTTCCATGGGATCTTTTTTGTCGATATTGAGCGTTTCTCTCAGCTCCTTGGGAAGCACAATTCTGCCCAGCTGATCCACCCGCCGAACTATACCGGTTGCTTTCACCTTTCATCACTCCTTTTCTGCAGATTAAATTCTTTAATCTATGCTTTCAAATTCCTCTTCTCAACCTATTATACCTTTAATTTACTATAAATTCAAGTTTTAACCTGCGAAGAATTTAATTACTATATTTCAAAGCAATTTGAAGATTGCAGCAGCTGTAGCCGGCCGTGTCTTCCCTGCAGATGCAGATATGGAATGATTTAAGTAAATTAAGATAAAAAGAACAAAAAGCTTATAAGATTAGCCTGATAATCAACATGATTATCATTGAAAAGAATTGATACTATGATAATATTAAAAATAGATAAAATATAATTTCATCTTATGAAAATACTGCTCTGAGTGATTATTTGAGGGGGGTTTAGTGGATGGAGATACCATTTGAATTAGATTTAAGAGATAAGGTAGCTGTAGTAACCGGAGGATATGGAAAGCTGGGCAGTGCTTTTGTGAAAGCTCTAGCTAAGTGCGGTGCAGATGTTTTTATTTTAGGAAGAAATCCTAAAAAAGGAGAAGACGTTTTAAATGAAATTCTTGGAGAAGGTATAGAAGCCGACATTCTGAAATGTGATGTTTTAGAGGGAGAGGATTTAAAAAAGGCAAGGCAAATAATCAAAGAAGACTATGGGAAGAATCAGATTGATATTTTAATTAATTGTGCTGGCGGAAATCATCCCGATGGAACTACTTCTAAAGAATACCTTCATGAGGAAGACCTGAAAAAAGAAGATGTTACCACTTTTTTTGATCTTGACAAAAAGGGCTTTGGTCATGTATTTGATTTGAATTTTATGGGCACGTTTCTTACAACCCAGGTGTTTGCTAAAGATATGATAGAAAGCGATACGGCGACTATAATAAATATTTCTTCTATGAATGCCTTTACCCCTTTAACCAAAATTCCCGCATACAGCGGGGCTAAAGCTGCTGTAAGTAATTTTACAAAATGGCTGGCTGTTCATTTTTCCCCGGTAAACATCAGGGTGAATGCCATTGCTCCTGGATTTTATTTAACTGAACAAAATAAAGAGCTTCTTCTTAATGATGATGGCTCCTATACTGATAGGGCTCAAAAAATATTGAGTCATACTCCTATGAACCGTTTTGGAAAAAAAGAAGATTTGATTGGGACATTACTATGGCTGGTTAGTAAAAAAGGTTCAGATTTTGTTAATGGAACAGTAGTGCCAGTTGATGGAGGTTTTTCTGCATATTCAGGGGTGTGAAAATGATTTTCTGCCGAAATTGACGGGGTAACTGTAAATTTGCAATGAGCTCAAGTGTAGGTATAGTGGGTTAGTTATTCGGGAGATGTGTTTGTTCTCATATATGTATTGTGAGGTAGATGGGGTAAATTAATAATCCTGCAGGAGGAGGCAACTCATAATGGATGAATATGAAATTATTAATTCTTTTCAAAAAGAAGAGTCCACTTTTTCGGGGCTTGAAGATAAAAACGGGGAGGAATTTCTCGGCGTAGAAGGTAAATTAAGTGATGAATTTGGAAAACCTATAGGAAAACATTCTTCAGGAAAAATTTTCCCCAAAAATGTGAAAACAGTCTATAAATTAAAAGAAATATTTAGCTGGCTTGAGCCTGAAGCTACAAAGGGAAAGCCCTCTTTTGGATTTGGGGATAGGATAGGTCTGGCCACTCCCGGTCATATAAGAGCTGTAGAAAATTTTGATGTATTTCCTGTTTTTGCTCAGCAATCAATTCGGGAAATGACCAGAACCAATAGAAAGCCTGAAGCGGTTCTGACTGATGCCGTATGGGGGGTTTTTAGAGAGGGTTATAAAAATGGTTTTGGTGCTGATGCTGACCATTTAAAGACAAAAGAGGATGTCGAAAAAACTGCGAATGCAGGTTTTAAGATGTTTACCTGTGATCCGGGAGATTTCGTTAATAATGTACAGGATATGGATGAGGATAGTGTTTATAAATCTTTTAAGAAAATCCCTGAATCTGATGATCTGCTTCTAAAATATGAAGATGAGGTTTATAAATCTGAAAACTTTGAGTTCAAATTTAATGAAGAAGATGTCATTCAAGCTGCAGTTAAGTATTATGATGCAATAGAACATGCTGGGAGAATGTTTAAATGGGTTGAGGAAAATATAAATGGAGAATTTGAATATGAAATTTCAGTGGATGAGACAGCATATCTTACCTCTCCTAAAGAGCACATTTTTATTGTCCGGGAGTTATTAGATAGAAATATTGATTTTGACAATTTGGCTTTGCGATTCGTGGGGGAGTTTGAGAAGGGGATTGATTATAAAGGCGATTTATCAGAATTTATAAGCGAATTTAAAATTCATTCAGAAATCTCACAGAAGTTAGGTTCATATAAACTTTCGTTGCATTCGGGCTCTGATAAATTTAGCATTTATCCGGTGTTTCGTGATATTATACCTGAAAGATTTCATGTGAAAACAGCTGGTACTAATTATCTTGAGGCTTTAAGGGTAATTGCAGACAGAGAACCTGATCTTTTTGAGAAAATCTTTGACTTTTCTCTGGAAAACTTCGAGAAAGAAAGGGAAACTTACCATATCTCCTTGAATATAAATGATGTAGTAACTTTGTCAGAGTTTGACTCAAATGATTATTCTGAATCACTGAATAGAGATTCTATTCGGCAGGTATTACATGTCAATTATGGAGCAGTATTGACTGCCAAAGATAATTCCGGTGAATTTAAGTTTTACGATGATATTATAGAAATTCTGCGGGAGAATAAATATTTGCATTATAAATATTTAAACAAGCACTTGAGTAAACATCTTGAAAAGCTGACAGAATAAAGGTGTTATTTAACCTCAAATTGACAGGGAAAATCAAATAATATTATTTGAGAACTTGAAATAGCGATGTGAATATGATAATCTCTAAATGAAAATGAAGATTTAATTTTTTTGGCCCTTAGCAAAAACAGCGTTTTGTATGGCAAAACAGAAACATATATGCTGGGGGCTAAACAAACCTAAAGGGGGATTAATCAATGAAGAGAGTCTCGATCATTGTAAGTATTTGTCTGGCTCTGGCACTGCTGGTTTCTGGCCCGGCCCATGCTGCTGAAGTAACTTTGACCACGGCCTGTAATCAGCCCGAGGATTATCCTACTGTTCAGGGATTAAGGTACATGGATGAATACCTGCAGAGGTTGACTGATGGAGAAGTAGAATTAGATATCTTCCCACATGCTGAACTGGGGGAGGAAGCAGAAACTATTGAAATGACTCAGGCAGGCACTATAGACATTAACAGGGTGAGTGTGGCTCCTGTAACAGGTTTAGCGGAAGTCCTGGAAGTTTTTGCACTTCCATATGTTTTCGAGGATGAAATGCATATGCACAATGTTCTGGATTCAGAAGTCGGAGAAGACCTTTCCACCCATGAAGATCTTATTGACTCCGGTGTTAGAGCTTTAACCTGGTATGATGCCGGTCAGAGAAGTATCTACAGTGCAGAGCAACCTATTTATAGCCCTGAAGATTTAGAAGGACAGACTATAAGAGTTCAGCCTGCTGATGTAATGGTTGATGCTATGGAGGCGCTGGGCGCATCCGCAACAGTTATGGAATTTGGAGAGGTGTACAGTGCTCTTGATACAGGAGTTATAGATGCTGCGGAAAATAACTGGCCCAGTTTATATACAACAGGTCATTATGAAGTTGTAGATTATTACTCCCTTGGAGCTCATGCCCGTCTGCCTGAACCTGTATTGATAAATGAGGACACCTACAACGAACTTTCAGAAGAACATCGAGAAGCTCTCATGAAAGCAGCTGAAGCTTCCAAACATTATCAGAGGTCTCGCTGGAGGGCAATGGCTGAAGATGCTGAAGAACAGGTTAGAGAAGCTGGAGTAGAAATAAATGAAGTTGACGATATAACTGAGTTCCAGGAAAAAGTTGAGCCTGTTTATGATGAATATGTAACTGATGAGATGCAGCCATTCCTTGAAAGAATTGAAGAATTAGCACAATAATTGATCTTTTGGCTAAGTGAAGAAATGATAAAATGGGGAGTCTCTTTGAGGCTCCCCATTTACTTTGATAAATGCCAAGAAGGAGAATATAGATTATGATAAAAGCATATCTCTATTTAAATAAAATAAATAACTATTTACAGAAATTTAACGGCATTGCGGCAGCAATTTTGCTTATATTGCTGGCGGTAATTGTTAATATGAGGGTTTTTACACGGAATATATTGAATTTTACTTATCCCTGGGTCGATCAAGGCTCACTATTTTTAATTACCTGGGTCACTTTTTTGGGGGCAGCATATGGTTTGAGAGAAAAATCTCATATCAGCATCGAATTTTTGGTTGATAGATTTCCGGAAGTAGTTAGAAAGATCATCGAGTATGTTATAGTGATTGCAATTATGGTAGTAGCTTTTTATGTCTTGGTGATAGAAGGATTTGATTTTGTCAGCGATTTCATGGACCAGAGAATTCCCACCCTGGGTATTAGAGTAGGATTTTCCTATCTTTCAATTCCTGTGTCGGGTGCATTGATGATTATATACTCTATTGAACTGCTGCTGGAAATGTTGATTAAAGATGTTAAAGGAGATGAGGTGTTAAAGGATGATTGAATCGGAAGTTGTTCTGCTGGGAAGTTTATTGATTCTGATATTGTTGAAAGTGCCAATAGCATTTGCTCTTATGTTTTCCTCTATATTGACAATGTTCCACATGGATCTCGATATTTATCTTGTAACTCAAAGACTTGTTGAAGGTGTGAGATCAGTTCCTCTGCTGGCAATACCATTTTTCGTTATGGCCGGTGAAATTATGGCTAAAGGTGGGTTGACAAGAAGGTTATTGACCTTTTCCAATGCTCTGATAGGTCATGTTCAGGGTGGGCTTGCTATGGTCAATGTTGTTGCCAGTATGTTTTTTGGTGGTGTTTCGGGTTCATCGGTCGCAGATGTTTCAGCAATAGGATCTATGTTAATCCCGGCCATGGACGAAAAAGGTTACGATAAAGATTTTTCAGTAAATGTTACGATCACATCATCACAGCAGGGCATAATAATCCCTCCCAGTCATAATGCCATAATCTATTCTCTTGCAGCCGGTGGAGTTGTTTCAGTAAGAGAGTTATTTATGGCGGGAATAATTCCAGGTATAAGCATTGGGCTTGCTCTAATGTTTGTTAGCTATTTAATAGCCCGTCGCAGAGGTTATCCCACAGAAGACTCCTTTTCAATCGTAAGAGCTTTTAAAACCGGCTCTTCTGCTATAGTTGGCCTGTTTGCGTTTTTAATAATTATAGGCGGGATCACTTTCGGTATTTTTACTGCAACTGAAGCTTCTGCTGTAGCTGTAGTATATGCACTTTTTGTGGCTTTGTTTGTCTATAAAGAAATAAAGATCGACGATATTTACGATATACTAATTGATTCGATAAAGACCATAACGATAGTTATGTTCTTGATCGGCTCAGCCAATATTTATGGTTGGCTGCTATCCTTCTTGAGAGTACCAGGAAATGTAACTGAATTTTTGATAGGCATTTCCGACCACAGAATTGTGGTTTTTCTTCTTATCAATCTATTTTTACTTCTACTGGGAACCATTATGGATATGGCTCCTTTAATTGTAATAACAACTCCAATTTTACTTCCGGTAGTCACTGAATTTGGTATGAGCCCTGTTCAATTTGGCATTATGCTCCTGTTAAACCTGGGCATAGGCTTATGTACTCCGCCTGTGGGAACGGCTCTATTCGTTGGAACTTCGGTAGGGGAAACCACTATAGAGAATGTCGTTAAAGGAATATGGCCATTTTATCTGGCGATGATTGTAGTATTATTACTGACGACTTTTGTTCCACAGTTTTCTTTGTTGATACCAAATCTACTATTTTAGATGTTAAGGAGGGAGTATAGAAGTTGAGACAATTAAATGAAAATCTGCTTAAACAGGATCTCACCGGAACAGAAGTGGCAGATTTTGATACTTCGCTTCTGGATTATCCTTTGAGGATAGTGCAAATTGGAGAAGGAAACTTCTTGAGAGCTTTTTTCAACTGGATGGTACATGAAGCGAATAAAAAAGGAGTTTTCAGAGGCCGTAGTGCTGTAGTACAGCCAATTAGGCCTGGAAAAGTGAAAGATTTGCAGGAACAGGATAATTTATATACAGTTGTTTTAAGGGGTATAGAGGATGAAAAACAAATTGAAGAAAGAGAAATTGTGACATCCATCGGTAGATCGCTTGAATCATACAAAAACTGGAATGAAATACTAAAACTGGCAGAAAACCCAGAGATCGATAAGGTGGTCTCAAATACAACCGAAGCTGGTATCACTTACAATCCGGATGATAATTATGATGATAAGCCTCCCGAATCATTCCCGGGCAAATTAACGGTATTTTTACATCACCGCTTTAAACATTTTAATGGAGATGAAGACGGGGGCATGTTAATTATTCCTGTGGAATTGATTGAGAGGAATGGCGATAGGCTTAAAGATATTATTTTACAGCTGGCTGATGACTGGGGTTTATCTCCAGAGTTTAAAGAATGGATCTCAAAAGATAATTATTTCCTGAATACTCTCGTGGATAGAATAGTAACCGGTTATCCTGAAAAGGAAATTAAAACTCTGGAGTCGGAACTGGGGTACAGAGACGTTAATCTGACAACAGGGGAAATATTTCATCTGTGGATAATTGAGGGAGATGAAGAGCTTAAAGATAGACTTCCTCTGCATGAAGCAGGTCTTAATGTAAAATGGGTCGATGATCTTAAACCGTATCGAACAAGAAAAGTTAGAATCTTGAATGGAGCTCACACTTCTACTGTTCCGGTTGCTCACTTAGCAGGAATAAATATTGTCAGGGAAGCCATTAATGATGACACAGTGGGTCAATTTATAGAACATATTATTTTTGAAGAAATTATACCCGCCCTGGATTTCGAAAGGGAAGAGCTGGAGAGCTTTGCTGAGAAAGTGATTGAAAGGTTTAAAAATCCATATATAGATCATAAATGGCTGGATATTTCTCTGAACTCAACCTCTAAATTTAAAACCAGAGTTCTCCCTTCGCTTATTAAATATCAGGAGAAATTTTCAGAGCTTCCTGATAATCTGGTATTTGCTTTTGCAGCCTTAATTAAATTTTATGATGGCAAAGAGATTGAAGAAGATAGAATGATTGCTTATAAAGGAGAGGAAAAATACACAATTAAGGATGACCAGCAGGCTCTGGAATTCTTTCTTGATATATGGTCAGATTTTCATGAGGGCAAAATTGAAAGAGCGAAACTGGTGGAGTATGCTCTGTCAAATGTGAATTTATGGGAAAAAGATCTGACGGAAATTCCAGGTCTGTTAGAAAAAGTGCTGGAATATCTAAAACTGATCGACAAAGAAGACATGAAAGAGGCCATGCAGAAACTTTCTGAAACTGAATAAAGGATGATAAAAAATGAATGATATAGTAAGAATAAATCAAAGCGATAACGTAGCTGTTACTTTAAAAGATCTCAAACCTGAAAAAGAGCTGAAATGGTCTGAGGAATATGATGATAAAAGAGAGATCTCTGTAAAGGATAAAATTCCCAGCGGTCATAAGATAGCACTAACAGATATGGAAACAGGAGATAAGGTAGTTAAGTACGGTAATCCAATAGGTCGTGCAAAAAAGCGGATAAGAGTCGGGGAATGGGTACATACACATAACCTTGTGACAAATTTAGATAAAGATAGTGATAGATCCTATATTTATTCCCCGGAAAGCAGTTTAAAAACTGCCCCCCCCAATCAAAAAGCTAAAACTTTCGACGGCTATGTGCGTGAAAACGGAAAAGTCGGAATCAGAAATGAAATATGGCTTATCAGTGGTGTCGGGTGTATAAATAAGCTGTTGGAAAATATAGAGAAAAAAGCGGAACAGAAGTTTTCTGAAATACTTGCCGGGAAAAATATTGATGGAATCAAAACAATAACTCACCCCTATGGTTGTTCTCAGCTGGGAAGCGATCTGGTTAACACCCAAAAAATTTTAGCAGGACTTGCCAAGCATCCCAATGCAGCCGGAGTGCTTTTTTGCTCACTGGGCTGTGAGGAAAATACAGTTGAGAGTTTTAAGAAAGTGATGGGAAATTATAATGAGAAGAGAATCAAATTCCTTTCATTTCAGGATGTAGAAGATGAAATCCATCAGGCCCTCACCCATATCGAGGATTTATTGGGTTATGCAGCCCGGTTTCAGAAGGAACAGTGTTTACTGGAAAATTTAAATTTAGGCTTAAAATGTGGTGGTTCAGACAGTTTTTCAGGTATTACTGCCAATCCCCTGCTGGGGAGAGTATCTGATATGCTCATTTCCTCCGGGGGAAAAGCAATTTTAAGTGAGATCCCCGAAATGTTTGGTGCAGAACATGTTTTAATGAACAGAGCCCAAAATGAAACTTTATTTGAAAATATTGTAAAAGTCATAAATGATTTTAAGCAATATTACAGAGATCATGGTCAGGAGATCTACGAAAATCCTTCCCCGGGGAATTTGGAGGGGGGCATCACTACACTGGAAGAAAAGTCGCTGGGTAACATTGAAAAAGGTGGTACCGGTCCAATTGTTGGTGTGAAAGAATATGGAGAGACGATTGATCGGGAAAAAGGAGTTTATATTCTGGAAAGTCCGGGCAATGATCTTGTTTCCACAACCGCGTTGGCCGCTGCAGGTGCACATATCGTTTTATTTACAACGGGAATGGGAACCCCTTATGGTGGGCCTGTACCGACTGTAAAAATATCCAGTAATAATGAACTTAACGACAGAAAAAGCTCCTGGATAGACTTTAATGCAGGCAGTATTATAGAAGGTCAAAATATGGCAGATGCCAAAGAAGAATTGTTCGAATATATATTGGATCTGAGCTCTGGTGAAAAAAGAACCTTAAATGAGATTCACAATATGGAAGAGATAGCAATCTTTAAGAATGGGGTAACACTTTGATAACATCAAAAATATCTTCAAAACGACGGGAGGCATAAAGAGTGGAATTTCTTTCTCAGGATTATTTGCTGGAGAACGAACCTGCCCGGATATTATATGAAAAAGTTAGCGACCTTCCTATAGTGGACCTGCATAATCATGGTGATGTAAAGGAAATTGTAGAAAATGAAAACTATGATGATATCTGGCAGGTTGAGGCTGCAACGGATCATTATGTCTGGGAATTAATGAGAAGAAGGGGTATTTCCGAAGAATATATTACTGGATCGGCCTCAAATAAAGAAAAATGGTTTGCTTTAGCTGAGGTGTTTCCGGAGTTTATAGGTAACCCCACCTATGAATGGGTGCACCTCGATTTAAAAAGACGTTTTGGAATTGACAGGACCATCTCTTCTCATAATGCAGAGTATATATGGGATAAAACAGCCCGGCTCTTGTCTCGGGATGAAATGAAGCCTCGGAGTCTTTTGAAAGAAATGAATGTAGAGATTATGTGCACTACAGATAATCCAGTTTCTGAACTGGAATATCATGAAATGGCTCAAAGCAAACTGGACTGGATAGATATACTGCCCACCTGGCGTCCCGACCAGGCTATGAATATAGGTGATGATGTCTGGAACGATTTTCACGAAAAGCTATCCGGACGATTTAATAGATCTCTGGAGAGTTTTGATGAGTTTCTTCAGGCTCTGGAAGATACACACGATTATTTTGCTGAATTTGGCTGTGTAGCTACTGATCACGGTTTATTTGAACCTGTTTCATATGAGACAGAAAAAAATAAGGTCAGCAATATATACAAAAAAGCTTTAAACGGTGAAACTCTTTCCCCATCAGAAGTTAAAGATTTTAAATCATATATGCTGATGTTCTTTGGGGAACTAAACCGCGAGAAGGACTGGAACATGCAGCTGCACATAGGAGCTATGAGGGATTATAGAGATTCGCTATTTGAGACACTTGGAGCTGATTCTGGAGGGGACATATGCACACATAATATTGATATTGCTGAAAACCTTAAATACTTTTTAAACGCTTTTGATTCCGAGCTTGATATAGTCATTTATTATCTGGATCCGTCTCATCTGCCTGCCATGGCAACTATAGCCCGCGCTTTCCCTAATGTTGAGATAGGAGCACCCTGGTGGTTCAATGATAGCAGCTATGGTATGAAAGAACATCTGAAACTGGTGAGCACTTATGATTTACTGGCCAATCAGGCGGGAATGGTGACAGATTCAAGAAAATTGATGTCCTATGATTCCCGCACAGAGGTCTTTAGAAGAACTCTGTGCAGTGTTGTGGGAGAATTTGTGGATACAGGCAGAGCCCCGCTGAAAGCTGCAGCCGATCTTGTGGAAGATTTATGTTTTAATAAGCCGCTGCGGAGATTTCAATAACAAAATATATAAGCAATAATTCTGGAGGGATTAAATTGAAAAAAAGTGAGGTTCTAAACTCAATTCGGGAAAGTGGAATTGTACCTGTGATCAGAGCTGAAACTGCGGAGAAAGCCAAAAAAATAACTGAAGCAGTAAAAGAAGGCGGAATAAATGTCATAGAGATAACAATGACCGTGCCCGGAGCTGTGGATGTTATAGATGATCTGACAGAGCTCTATAGTGATGATCACGAAGTTATTTTTGGGGCAGGATCAGTTATGGATGGGAAAACAGCCCGGAACTGTATACAGGCAGGTGCTGAATTTATAGTGGGACCCGCTCTGGATTTAGAAATGATTGAAGTGGCCAATAGATATCAAAAACCCGTGATTCCAGGTGCTATGACACCAACTGAAGTGAAAAAAGCTATGGAAGCGGGAGCAGATGTGGTTAAGATATTTCCAGCAGGTTTGTTTGGGCCTAAGATCATAAAGTCCATAAAGGGCCCTATACCTCAGGCTGAGCTTTTGCCCACCGGTGGAGTAAGCCATGATAATGTTCAGGATTGGATCGAAGCAGGCAGTTTTGCTGTGGCTGCAGGTAGTGCAATTGTAGATGGCGCAGAAGAGAACAACTTTGATCAGGTCAAAGATAATGCTGAAAAGTTTGTTGAACTTATTGAGGAAGCCAAAAACAACTAAAATATAAACCAGATAAAAAGGGGATGATAAGATGAGTAAAAAAGTGGTCACTTTTGGTGAGATAATGATGAGACTCACTCCTCCTGAGAACCAGAGATTTGTACAGACGGATGAATTTAATGTTATATATGGCGGTGGTGAAGCAAATGTGGCAGTATCCTGTGCCAATTACGGCCTGGAGACTTATTTTGTAACCAAACTGCCAGATAATCCTCTTGGACAGGCGGCTTTAAACGAAGTTAGAAGATATGGTGTAAATACAGATTTCATAGCTAGAGGTGGAAAACGCCTGGGCAAATATTTCTGTGAGAGCGGAGCCAGCCAGCGTTCTTCCAACGTAATATATGATAGAGCTCATTCAGCCATTGCTGAGGCTAGCTTTGATGATTTTGAGTGGGACGAAATATTTTCAGAAGCGGATTGGTATCATGTAACAGGAATTACTCCCGCCCTGAGCGAAAAGATGGCGGAAATTACAATTGAATCTGTAAAAAAAGCCCAGGAGCGTGGTGTAAAAGTGAGCTGTGATCTCAATTATAGAGCCAAACTCTGGAGCCAGGAAGAGGCTAATAGAGTCATGTCGGAAGTCATGGAATATGTTGATGTATGTATAGCCAATGAGGAGGATGCCGAAAAAACCTTCGATATTGAAAGCGGTTCTGATATCGAATCAGGTGATATTAATATCGAAGGTTATAAAGATGTGGCCCAGCAGCTGATAGATGAGTTTGATTTGGAAATGGTGGGCAGCCATCTGCGTGTAAGTCATAACGCTTCAGTTAATGACTGGGTTGTAGTGCTTTACGATGGCGAACAGTTTGTGCAATCAACCGAATATACAGTCCATATTGTCGATCGAGTGGGCGGGGGAGATTCCTTTGCTGGCGGATTAATTTACTCCCGTCTGACAGGTAAAGACCTACAGGAAACAGTTGAATTTGGAGCCGCAGCTTCGGCCTTGAAACAGTCAATACCCGGGGACTTCAACCATATGTCTGCAGAAGAGGTTGAAGCGATAG
>PWDW01000169.1 GCA_003553225.1 Halanaerobiaceae bacterium | reverse complement strand
TCAAGAATACATGGAATTGTCAGAGAATTAAGAAATGAAAATATCGATGTTATAAATTTTTCCACAAATACATCCCTGTATATTACCAGGTCTCTTAGTCCGGCAAAAATAAACTCAATAAATATTGATGAAGACAATAAAAGAGCTGAAGTATACCTTAAGCCCGAGCAGGTTTCACTTGCAATAGGGAAAGGTGGATATAATATCAAACTTGCCGGTATGCTTACCGGATATGAAATTGATGTTTACAGGGATACAGAGGCTGATTCCGAAGATATAGGCTTGTCTGAATTTGCTGATGAAATTGAAGTCTGGGTAATTGAAGAGTTTAAAGCTGTAGGATTGGATACGGCAAAAAGCATTCTTAACCTATCAGTAGAAGAGATGGTGAAGAGGACAGACCTTGAGGAAGAAACTATAACGGAAGTTCTACGTATACTGAAAGAAGAATTCGATTAATTTATATAATTTTGTTTTGTTTATTACAGGCAAATTATATTAAAACTTAAATACCTTATATGACGCAAGGCACTAAAACATTACGACTTAGTAAAGTTGCCAGAGAATTTAATATTGGGATAAGTACTATTGTCGATTACCTTAATAAGAAAGGTTTTGAGGTAAACAATAATCCTAATTCTAAAATTTCTACTGAGGCATATGATTTGCTTCTTAAAGAGTTTCAATCAGAAAAGAATCTTAAAGAAGCAACTCAGAAGGCTCGTATGAGTACTGTCAAACGCGAATCGATTGACAAGAAAGATGACAGTAAGACTTTGGAAGAAGAAAAAACTTCTGAATTGTCCAAAAAAGAGAAAGAAAAGAAAGAGGAGGAAGATGCTACCGCAAAAGATTTATTTAAAATAGGTCATAAACCTTCAGAGGAGAAAAAAGAATCCGCCGAAGATAAAGAATCCGCCGAAGATAAAGAATCCGCTGAAGATAAAGGATCCGCCGAAGATAAAGAATCCGCCGAAGATAAAGAATCTGCCGAAGATAAAGAATCTGCCGAAGATAAAGACGAGAGTGAAGCTGATGAAAAAAAAGCTTCAGGTCTTAAAGTGGTTGGTAAGCTAGACCCCGATGCCTTTACTAAAAAAGAAAGTAAGAAGAAAAAACCCGGGGAAGCTGATAAACCTGAAAAGAAAAAGAAAGACGTTAAAAAGGCTCAAAAACCTGTAAAAGAGGAAGCTAAAACAGAACAAGAAGAAAAGCAGGATAAGGAAGCCGGTGAAGAAACGAAGAAAGATGTTAAGCCCGAAGCTAAGTCAGAGGCAAAAGCTGATACTAAGACCCGGGCGAATACCGGGACTAAGCCCAGGGAAAAAGCTCACACAGAAGTAAAATCTACCAAAAGTGAACCTTTAGTTAAAAAGAAAGACGAGAAACCGGAATTAAAAGAAGATAAGAAAGTGCAAGAGGAGAAGAAAAAGGAAGATACCGGTAAGAAGGAACCTTCAAAAGAAAAAGCTGAAGATAAAGTTGAGAAGAGGATAGAGCTTGACAAAAAAGAAGCTATAGAGAAGAAGGATAAAGAAAAAGGTGAAGATATTCATAAAACACAGTTTCAAAAACTAGAAGGGCCTACTATTTTGGGCAAAATGGATCTTCCGGAACCTAAGGATCATTCAAAAAAGCCGGTGGCATCCTCTTCAGGGGAATCGCGTTCTAAGAAACGAAAAAGAAAACGCATCAAAAAGGAAAAAACACAGGAAACTAAACCCACTACACAAGAACAGCAAAAACAAAAACCGGAAGATAAAAAACAAAAGCAACAAAGACCGCCGGCCAAGTCTAGAAAGAAGATTCACGCCAAGAGAGAGCCTGTAAAACCTGAGGTTTCGGAAGAGGAAGTTTCAAAGCAAATCAGGGAAACTCTTGCATCTCTCAGTGGTTCTAAAAGTAAATCAAAAGCTGCGAAATACAGGCGTCAAAAACGCGAGCAGATTCAGCAGCAAAGACTTAAGGAGCAAGAAAACAGTCAGGAGAGAGAAAAAGTACTTGATGTAACAGAATTTATTTCAGCCAATGAGCTGGCCAACCTTATGGATGTTAACGTTACTGAGGTGATATCTGTATGTATGAACCTGGGCTTGTTTGTTTCAATAAATCAAAGACTAGATGCGGAAACAATTGCTATTGTTGCTGACGAATTTGGTTATGAGGTTAACTTTGTTAGTGTTGATGATCAAGAATCTGTTGAAGAAGAGGAAGACGATCCTGAAGAGCTGGAAGCAAGAGCTCCAATTGTTACTGTAATGGGGCACGTTGATCACGGTAAAACCTCACTGCTTGATCATGTAAGACAATCAAATATTATTGCCGGTGAAGCCGGTGGTATTACTCAACATATTGGTGCATATGCAGTAGAATTAGATAAAGATAAATTTATCACTTTTCTTGATACCCCCGGTCACGAAGCTTTTACTGCTATGCGCGCCAGGGGAGCAAAGATCACTGATGTTGCCATTGTTGTAGTTGCAGCTGATGATAGCGTTATGCCTCAAACAAAAGAAGCTATAAATCATGCCCAGGCAGCCGGTGTGCCTATTATTGTTGCTATAAATAAAATAGATCGTCCAAGTGCAGATCCTGAAAAAGTTAGAGAAGAACTAGCTAACTTGAATATACTTGTTGAAGGCTGGGGTGGCAAGTATCAATGCCAGGAAATTTCAGCAAAGAAAGGGAAAAACATTGATCAGCTATTGGAAAAAGTAGTTTTAGAAGCTGAAATTTTATCTCTGCAAGCCAATCCACATAAAGAGGCATCGGGTTCGGTTATTG
>PWDW01000108.1 GCA_003553225.1 Halanaerobiaceae bacterium | reverse complement strand
GCTGGACTATCAAAGATCGTAGCAAAACTCGTTCCATTAGGTGTAGTAAAGGGATAAAGTATTTTTCCCTTTTTACTAAGTACTTTATTTTTATTCATTCCTCTCGCTATAACACTGGTATTGACCCCTTTTTTATCTGTCAAATGTGGAAAAATATAAATAGGCTTAGGTTTTCTCTTAATTGAAGAAATTAGGAGGCTTAGATATATATGAACGAAAAAAGTTCCAAATGGAAGGTGTTCGTTGTAGCGTTCGTCCTAGTCTTTGCAGGATTTGCAGCTATGATGACAACACCAACAGTTTTGGCACACGAACACGTCGAGGTGGAAACACTAGAAGCTACTGACGTTACAGAGGATGCAGCAACATTGAATATGACATACGAGGGGATAGACACAGAGTACGATTGGTTCGCTTATTTTAACTACACAGATGAAGAAAACACTGATCCAGTAGAGTTGGAAGAAGATGAAGGTTACCACGAAGAGACATTAACTGATTTAGACAGTTTTACAACGTATACTTATCACGCTGTATTAGAGAACAGAACTAGCGGAGAATTCTTTGAAGGCGATGAAATGGAATTCACAACAACCGGTATAGGTGTAAATACGTTGTATGCTGATCCTATTAGAACTACATCAGCCGGATTAAATATGGAATTCGGTATGGATACAGAGGAAAATGTGACAGTTCACTTTAGATACAATGAAAGCGGTGAAGAATTGGATAACATAGTCGGTTACACAGAACTAGGCGAAGAAAACGATACATATTCCTATTATCTGGAAGACCTTACACCTGGTGTTGAGTACGAGTATCAGGCAGTTTTAGGTGTTTGGGATCCAGAAGAGGAAGGCAACAGATCTTATGATCATACCGGAGATAACATAACTTTCGAAACACCTTTGGTTACCGTTGAAACATTAGAAGCTCAAGTTGTCACAACGACAGCTACTTTGAACATGGAATTCGATATGGGTGCAGAGGAAAATGTGACAGTTCACTTTAGATACAATGAAAGCGGTGAAGAATTGGATAACATAGTCGGTTACACAGAACTAGGCGAAGAAAACGATACATATTCCTATGATCTAGATCTTACACCTGGTGTAGAGTACGAGTATGAGGCCGTTCTAGGTGTTTGGGATCCAGAAGAGGAAGGCAACAGATGTTATAATCATACCGGAGGAGAAGTAACTTTCGAAACAGAATATGTTACAACGTTCCCCGCTGTAGAAGATGTTACTTCAGCTCATTTGTCGATGCAGTACGCAAACATCACACAGCACTTCGAGAATGACACTATAAAGGCATATTTCGAACTCGCCGAAGAAGGTGAAGATCTCGAGATGGTTGATGATAGCAACGTTACTTATGGAGAACACAACCTTACACATGAATTCCTCGCAGAGGGTCTCGATCCATGGACGGATTACGAGTTTAGAGCAGTCATTGAGGCTGATGATGAAACATATTACGGTGCGACATTGCCGTTTAAAACTTTAGCTAACGTAACCATCGATGGACCAGAGATGGGTCATATAGATGAGGAAGTAATGTTCGAGGCAGATGTTTTAACCGGTGAGATCGTTGAATATGCATGGACCATTGGTGAAGCAACAAGTGATGAAGCTAATATATCCCATACTTTCGATATCCCCGGTCCTTATGTGGTCATGTTAGATGCAGTCGATTCTGAAGGAAGAGAATATGCACTTGATCATGCATTCACTGCGTATTTTGATGCAGAGTTGACTGTAGTCGATGCAACTACCGACGATGAATTGTCAGATATTTTTGTACAAGTCCAATATGGGGACACAATAGTAGATGGAGAAACTGACGGAGATGGTGTGTTTACAGTCACAGAAATACCTATGGATGTCTTTGGAGTTTACGTGGAAGATTATCTTTACACACCACACACTGAAGAATTCCATGACATAACCTCAGAAGATGCACCAGGCGGACTATTTGAGACTACTATAGAATTGGAACCAAGAGCCGAATTCACTGTCACAGTCGGACCAGTACTAGAAGAAGTAGAAGAAGATGAGTTACCGATAGACGAGGTGGACGCAGAATTAGACCATGCAGACATGGATCCGATAGATGGTATGACCGACGATGAAGGATTTGTTTACTTCACCGTGGACTTCGACCCGAGAGGGGAAGAATTCGATCTAACACTATCTAGAGAAGGATACGATACTGTTGAAACAACCTTTACTGGACCGGAATCTGGAGAAATATACATGACCAGGCCGGCAAACATACAGATAGATAACTTCCGTGTTAGGCCGGTAGAGGGAGAACCCCCACTAGATGTCAGAGTGACAGCCGAGATAGAGAACATCGGTGGAACACCAGGAACTGTCGAACTTCTTGTCGACGGTGAGGTAGAGCAAGATTGGGAATTATCACCAGACGAATACGATGATATAGACGTTACAATAACCTTTGATGAAGTAGGAGAATACACCATTTCACTCGGTGAACACAGCAGAACTATAGAAGTTGTAGAAGAAAGAGTACCTGAAGAACCTGAACCGGAAGATGAGATCAGCACAGCCATGCTTGCTGGAATCGGTCTAATAGTGATAATCATCATAATCATCATCGCAGTAATGATGATGAAGAAAGGTGGCGCAGAACCACTAGATGAAGAGGAATTCGAAGAAGAAGAGGACCTATTCGAAGAAGAGGAATTCGAGGAAGAAGAAGACCTATTCGAAGAAGAAGAGGACCTATTCGAGGAAGAAGAGGAATTCGGTGAAGACGAAG
>PWDW01000025.1 GCA_003553225.1 Halanaerobiaceae bacterium | reverse complement strand
TAATCTCTTTTGAGTTACTTTGAAATTTTGGACGTAATTCGGCAATACCAATCTCTAAAAGGTCATTATCGCTTTCATCAAGTTTTTTATTTACTTCCAGGGTGTGTGAATGCACAATAGCCCCATTTACAACCTTAAGAAAGTTAATATAACCATTTTCCCGGTCGGATAATACACTAAATACATCAACATTATCAATAGAAGGGTTAACAATTGTTGACTTGCTTTGGTAGTTTTCCAGCAAATCAACTTTTTCTTTAACCATTTGAGCCTTTTCAAACTCAAATTCTGAAGAATAATCCCACATTAGTTTCTTTAACTGTTTCTTAACTCCCGAGAGATTGCCTTTTATTATCTCTTCAATCTGTTCTATTGTGTTGTTATAATCTTCCTGTGACTGATAGCCTTCGCAGGAACCTTTGCAATTACCTATGTGGTATTCGAGGCAAAGTTTAAATTTTTTTTCTTCAATATTTTCAGGTGTTAATGGTAGCTTGCACGTTCTATAATGAAAAAGTTGCCTTATCAGCTCCAGTAATGAATTCATCATTCTTACCGAAGCATATGGACCGTAATATTTTGATCCGTCTTTAACTACATTGCGCGTTGTGAATATTCGAGGAAAAGGTTCATTTGTTATACATATCCATGGAAAAGTTTTATCATCTTTAAGCATCACATTATATCGGGGCTGATACTTTTTTATAAGATTATTTTCAAGTAACAAAGCATCAAGCTCTGATTCAACAACTATAGTTCTAATATCAGCAACTTTTTTGACCATTACCGATTGCTTACCGCTTCTTCTATCGTTAGGCCGAAAGTATGAAGCTACGCGTTTACGAAGATTCTTTGCCTTACCGACATAAATTATTTTACCGGATTCATCAAAAAATTGATAAACTCCAATTTTATCAGGTAAACTTTGAACCAAAGCATTGCAATTGTTTCGGCAGTTGCTTTGTGGGCCAGTCATAGTAAAGTGCTAAATGATAGTTAATTTAAGGATTTCATAGTCATATTCAAAATCATCCATTTATCTTCAGTCTCATTCCATGTCAAACTAAGATTTACTTCAATAGATTGATCTCCTTGATCAAATGTGTGTCTTGAATAAGTTTCCTTTACTTCATGAATTTTTGCTTCGCTTTCAGCTGCATCAATTCTTCTCTGTCTTTCTTCCCGCCATGATTCATCTATTTCAAAAAAATTACCAAAATGGAACTTTGCTATAACATAGCTTTCCTCAACCTCAACATTTGCTATAAGGGTCAGCTCATGCACTTCCATATCAAAGGTCCTGTCATGATCAATTATTTCATTAGCAACTTCAACATCTTTAAGCTCCAGGTATCCATCATAATGAGAATTGTCAAAATGATTTTCTACATGTCTCACGGCTGTGCGATCTCTTAAATTACTTTCTCTATTACAAGAAACTAAAGTTAACGATCCAATCAGAAAAATACATAATAATCTAAATCCGGTTTCCATACTTAAAAACTAATTAGTTAAAAAATTAATGATAAAATCTTTTATATTTAATATATTGTCTAAATATAACTTCATAGTTTATGTTTATAGTATTTAAATTGATAACACATTAAATAAATAAAAATAACTGCTATCAAGTTATTGTTTAACACATTATATTACCTTTAACAGAACAATACTTACAAATGTACAATTTTGCTAAACTCATCGTTAACAAATATCACTATTTTTTATACTTCACTTAAATACCAGTTTGTTAAACTCTTTTGAATTACAATTCAAATCTAAGTCCCAGATAGAACATCCTGCCTGTTACCGGTCCCCAGATCATAGAACCATCAAAATTTTCACTAAAAGGATCTTGCGAGGCAATTATTGGATTTGACTGCCTGTACCCGGTAAGATTTTCTCCTCCGGCATATATGTCAAAACGATTAAACCTGTAAGTTACCTGGCTATGCAGTATAGTATAAACCGGTGATTCACCAGGTAAATCATTAGCTTCGGGGTTTCCCTCCAGATCAGGTATTCTGCTTGGGCCATTGAATTGTGCTGTAAGATCGAACTGCCAGCTATTATCGTGAGTAGCATAAGACCCTGTAAGCAATCCCCGGTAAAGGTCAACCAAGGGTTCACGAACTAATTCATCATCTATGGTCTTTTTAACATCAGTACGACGATAGGCTGCGGTAACTTCAAACCTGGTAAACGGTTCAAAAGAAAGTTCTGCCTGGTAGTTATTAGAATATGATTTGCCATCAAGGTTATAAAACAAAGCTTTATCAGGATCGTTGTCAATATCCACGATGAGCTGATTAATAAAGTCGGTCTTGAAAAATTCAAGGCTGAAAGAGGCATCATTACCAAATAAATGAAATTTTTGATTAAGTGTAGCCCCATAATTCCATGCTTCTTCCGGGGATATTTCTTCAACCACTTCAAACTCCCTGGAGCCTACAAGTAAACCGGTATTTTCAGCTATCATATTTGGCACCCTATAACCTTTACCCACAGTGGCACGAAGGGTTGTACTTTCTGTCAGATCATATCTTAGATGAAATCTGGGGGTAAAAAATGTATCATAAATATTGTGAAAATCTAATCTTAATCCACCGGTAACAGTAAGCTTATCAAGATAACTATATGTGTACTCCGCAAAAAGTCCGGGCACAGATTCGTCCCTTTTAAAAATTGAATCATTAAATGTCTCATCATAGTTATCCATTATATAGCTTGCACCTGCATTTATTTTATGGTCGGTAGTTCCAATAATATTTTCATAAATAATATTAGC
>PWDW01000161.1 GCA_003553225.1 Halanaerobiaceae bacterium | reverse complement strand
CCATGTATTCCTATGGCGTTGAGGTAGTCTCTTATTTTAGAGTAAGTGAGAAAAACTGTAAAAACGGAAATTAGTGAAGCAATCAGTATTATGGTGATCTCCATATTCATTCTCTCTACCTTATATGCTTTGTTTTTCTGTATTTATGATTAACAGCTTTATCCTACTGGTTCTGTTGGGAGCTCTTCAGGCTGTTCCGGTGTTACATCTCTTCTTTGAGTGAACCTCGTGAATTCTCCTGGGTGTGGTATCTCATCCATATCTTTGACTTCGTATACTACTAGCCAGTCGTTCTCATATACTAGGTCCACGTGTTGTAGTGAGTCGTCTCTGAAGAACATTCTGTGGGCGAATGTGTATAGTGTTGGTGTTCTCTGTGTTGCTCCTCCCTGGGAGAACATCTCCCCACAGGCTATTCCAGGCATGTAGAGTGTTTTTCCCTGGCTGTCTTCCCTTGCGAACATCGTTGTTTCGAGGTTCTGAGCTTGTATTGGTTCTCCCGGCCATTCCCCTTGTTTCATTCTCTCCCATTCTTGCTCTTGGAACGTTATTCCACCGCAGTTTACCTGTGTTACTGTCTGTTCTTCTTCCATTTCCAAGTCTTCCATTCCCGGTTGCTGTCCCATTGTTTCTTCAGTTTCTTCACATGGTACTGTTTGAACGCACGGTCTCAGCCCTTGTCTTATGTAATCTGGCTGTGCGATTGTTAGTAATGCGTTCCACTTTCCACCGGTTCTACCGGCAACTACTTCTTTGTCTATTACTATGTAGTCGGTGTGAAGCGGTTTTAGCAGTGATAGTGATTCTTTTTCGGCTTGGTCGAGTGCCTCTTGACTGGTGTCGCATTCGTAGTATATGTCTTGAGCTTGCTGCTGTTGTTGCTGTGCTTCTTGATCTACCTGGAGTTCGCATTCAGGGCTGTGGGTGAAGGAGCTCGCTACAGAATATATAGGGGAAGCTGGAGTATGGATATTATCCAGGTTTGAGAATACTTTGTCTCCGGCGTAGTAGTTTGTCCAGTGTCCGTAGTCCCACCAGAATGTGAAAACGGATCCTTCTTCCACCTCTTCGCTTGATTCTATCCAGTGCATTGTTTCCTGCCATTCCGGATGGAACCCGCTGTCGAACTGTTTGCTCCTGTCAACCGCTTCCAAAGCATTGGCGAAGAAGAACAGTCCAAGTATCAGTAGTAAAGCCAAGGTTACATACTTGTAAGCGTCGGTCTTACCTTGAGCTATGAATTTTGGAAGTCTATTCATTAATCCGAAGAAGTATCCTGCTCCCAGTGCTACTCCTGCGCTCAAGAAGAACATTTCTATTGCTCTCGTGGTCAGCAGTACTAGTGATCCGAGTATGAATGCCATGGCGAGTATATCCCAGTGATAGTTGAAGTCCTTTCTCACGAACGGCATTATGAATAGTTTTCCAAACAGTATTAGGGCTGCGATGAATGCCATCCATATGGTTAATCCGAATCTGCCTGAAAGTTGGTCCATCCTCTGTATTAGGTCTCCTTCAAATCCTCTTTGTTCCGCGATGGTGGTCTGAACTCGATTGTATAATTCATCTTCTTTCTCTGCATCTCTGTAGTTCCATCTTATGTCTCCTTCACTTTCACCTATTTCTATATCAAGTCCAACGAAACTTGCTGGCGAGTTGATTATAGTTGGTCCCAGTATCAATCCTCCTCCTATTAGGAAAATCAGTGAGAATATTAATCCTTTCTCAGCCGCGTGTCCTCTTAATAATGATTTGGGTTTTGTAAATGTAGAGAAGATCGATTTGTATTTTCCGGAGTAGAATAACTCTATCACGGAGCCTAACAGTAGGGCCAATCCAACTGGGAGGATCGCGTTCACACCGTAGTTAATTTGAGGATACATAACTACGAGAGGCTCCACTAATACTGATAGTAAGACGAAGATGCATCCGTAGAGCATCCATTTCCTCATGTCTTTTCTTTCCTCGCTTTCCTTGTAGTAACCGAAAGCGCTTAATACAGCGTAGATCATGAAGTAAAGTCCTACAGTACCTCCTACTAATATCACTACTACGTTGTAGGATTGCCAGACCATTGGAAGCCAACCTAGAATTAAAGTGGTTGCTATACCGTACTTCCAGCTCTTCTTCTTAACAGTGAGCACGAATAAGAGTAAGGAGAAGAAGAATAGCATGAACCCCATCGCGTCATTCTCCGCGTGACCAAAAATCGAGTAGAACAAATTAGCGGACATCGCTCCAAGGAACAAGCCGGAAGCAAGACCAGTCATCCTGTTGTATAGATGTTTACCAAGTAAGAAAATGAATACTACTGCTAGAGCACCGTATATAGCGTTCAACCAAGACATTATCCTTCCCATCAGATTATAGTCAAAGGGCTCTACAGGTCCTCCTGCTGCTCGGTATATTGCGGCGTTCGGAAGCCAGAAACCAAGGTCACTTGGTCCTCTATCTCTTCCGAATGGATAGAGCGTTGTTACATCATCATGAGGAAACCAGTTTCCCTGGGCCACGTGCTTGCTCCATCTGGCATCGTGAAAGCTGTCAAAACCCATCAATCCTCCTGTTTCTAGTTCAGGTACTTCCTGGTCCGCCTGTATGAGGTTTCTTCTTGGAAGTATCCTCACTCCAAAGGAGAAGATGAAGAGGAAGAGAACTATGACTATATCGATTCTGTGAGTCCTGAAGAACTCCATTATTCTACCGGGTTTGAATCTATTGAGTTTGAATTTATCGAAATTCATTTAATCACTACGATTTGATCAATATGCATTCAGTTTTTTCGGTTTTTTGATTGTGATTAT
>PWDW01000164.1 GCA_003553225.1 Halanaerobiaceae bacterium | reverse complement strand
TTCTATTTCATCTTCGGCTGACCTTAATATTCTATTTCCTCCCGGTCCATGGGCCAAAACGGCTCCGGTAAGCAGTATAAAAGTAAGAAACACAGCGGCGAATATGATATATCTTTTTTGGGATAACATTATTATCTTCTCCTCTGCTGTTAATTATTTTCGCTCAGTGTTTGTTTGATCTCGGCAAACTCTTCCTTAGTAATTTCCCCTCTGGCCAGTCTCTTTTTCGCAATGTCAAGGGGGTTATCTGCATCTGATGAGCTAACCGGCTGGGGCCGGGAAAAATTAGTTTTTTGGTTCTTTTCTTCATTATTAAAAACCGTATTTTTAAGCAGCCAGATGACTCCTGCTCCCAGTAAAATCCAGAACAAAATCATAAAAAACCCTCCTCCGTGGAAAAATCTTCCTGCATGTAATCCACACCATCCCCGGGTCCATAACAAATTAAACATTTTTATACCTCCTCAATGATTTTGAGAACATCGAGCACCAAACAAATATAAATGAGTTCAATTTATTTATAAGCCAAAATTTTTAACCTGATTTAGCAAAGTTGATTACGAGAAAGCCCGGCTGATATAATCGGCGGGGAGAATCTCAAGATCTTCTCAGTTTTCTAAAATAGCAGCATTATAGTTTTTTAAGCTGTTTCTGAAATTATTGTTTGTTCACGATAGTCTTTTTGGGATCCGTTAAAGTCCGGTGCAATTTCTTTGTTTTTTAGTCGCAGTGAATTGAGAACCACAAAGATTGAACTGACGGTCATTGCTGCGGCGGCAATTATGGGATTCAGATAACCCAGAGCCGCTATCGGGATGGCCAGTGTGTTGTAGATAAAGGCCCAGAACAGATTTTGTTTGATGGTGCTGAAGGTGTAACGACTTAATTTAAGTCCGGAAACAATCGCTCCCAGGTCTCCCCGGACCAGGGTTAAATCGGAGGATTCGATAGCAATATCGGTTCCGGTACCAATGGCAATACCTACATTGGCCTGTTTCAGGGCCGGAGCATCATTAATACCATCTCCCACCATGGCCACTTTTTCTCCCGCTTTTTGCAGTTTCTTAATTTCGGATGCCTTTTCATCGGGCAGGACCTCGGCCAGCACTCTGTTGATTCCTACTTTTTCAGCAACTGCCCGTCCGGTCCGCTCATTGTCCCCGGTGATCATTATTGGAGTTAAACCCATTTCTTTAAAGGCCCTGATAGCAGCCTTTGAATCTTCTTTTAGGGTATCGGCCACCGCAATGATACCGGCTGCTTTTTTCCCTTCGGCCACTACCATTGCAGTCATACCCTGGTTTTCCAGCTCAATAAGCCGGTCCTTAATTTCAGATATATCAATATTCTCATCTTTCATTAATTTTTGGTTTCCCACCAGCACTCTGCTCTCCTCTAAAGTCACCTCAATTCCCTTACCTACTATGGCCCTGAAATCACTGATTTCATCCAGTTCAATATTTTCAGCCTGAGCTTTTCTTACTATTGCTGATCCCAGGGGGTGTTCGGAAGATTTTTCCGCACTCGCGGCAATGCTCAGCACTGCCTTTTGAGAATAACCTTCAGCTGCAGTAATGTCAACAACTTCCGGCTCTCCTTTGGTGATTGTTCCGGTTTTGTCAAGCACAATAGCAGTAATATCCTTCATAGTCTGTATGGATTCCCCATCCCGGATCAAAATTCCGTTTTCGGCACCTTTTCCGGTACCCACCATTAGGGCCGTGGGGGTTGCCAGGCCCAAAGCACAGGGACAGGCAATTACCAGTACAGCAATACTGGCAAACACGGCTGCGGTTATCATTTCCAGTCCTCCGATTACAATCCACAGCACAAAGGTTAACAGGGCCAGGGAGATTACGGTGGGTACAAAATAGCCGGTTATCCTGTCGGCGAACTCCTGGATGGGTACTTTGGAACCCTGGGCTTCCTCAACCATCCTGATGACTTGGGCCAGAAAGGTATCTTCACCAATACGGGTTGCTTTTACTTTCAGAGCCCCCTGTTTATTGATCGTACCACCAATTACATCATCGTCCTCTCCTTTTTCCACCGGCATTGATTCTCCGGTGGCCATTGACTCATCAACTGCACTCTGGCCGCTGACTACGCTGCCGTCAGTGGGAATCTTTTCCCCGGGTTTTATGACCATTATATCCCCTATCTCTACTTCATCGATCGGAACTTCCTTTTCTTTTCCATTTACTTCAATACGGGCTGTATCGGCCTCCAGCTCCAGCAGTTTTTTTATGGCCTGTGAGGCCCGGCCTTTAGCTCTGGACTCCAGGTAACGGCCCAGCAAATGAAAGGCCATGATCCCGGCCGCCAGACCAAAAAAGCGGTCCACAGCAAAAAAGATTGCGGACAGACCATAACCATAGGCAGCAAAGGTACCCATAGTGATCAGGACATCCATGTTGGCCCCTCCGTGGCTGACGGCCCGGAATGCACTGCGGTGGGTTTTATAGCCCAGCAAAAAGACTACCGGAAAGGCCAGGGCGGCCTCAATGAACAGCTGAACATTCTCCGAAACCGGCAGGGTAAAACCGAACAGACTGCCGAACATCAAAATGAAAACAGGGATAGTCAGCCCAAAAGCATAAATAATCTTCCGGCGGGCCCGGGCCATCTCCTTTTCTTCCTCTGTTTTTTGGTCGGCCCGGGTACTTTTGTCTTTTTTTGAGGGCTCTTCTTTTACCTCATAACCGGCTGCTTCTACAGCCCCAACCAGGTCCCCGCGGGCTGCCAGGCCCGGTATATACTTCACCTGACCCTTTTCTGAAGCCAGGTTGATGTTTACCCCGAGCACTCCCTTGAGGGAGGCTATACTTTTTTCTATAGATTGGGCACAGGACGCACAGCTCATCCCGGCCAGGGCCAGTTCTTCGGTAGCTGTCTCTATGTCATAACCGGCCTCCTGTACTATTTTTCTGATACCGGCCAAATCAATCTCTTCCGGATCATAAGTGAGCTGAGCCTGCTCATTGGCTATATTCTCCCCGGCCTTGATTATCCCGGGTGTTCTGTCCAGTTTCTTCTCCACCGTTTGGGCACAGGATGCACAGTGCATCCCGGTTATGACCAGGTTTATTTTTTCCATTTTTTCCTGTTCTGCCTGCTTGATATGGGCCTCCATAGGTGAACCTCCTTTTAGATTTTAAATCTAATATTTCTTTCTTAAGCTGATATTTCTCATAATTAAACAAACAGCAAAATCTGTACCAATCAACAATAATAAAATGACCATTAAAATGGCCTGGCAAAGAGTTTGTGCTTTCTCTTTCAGGCTGCCAAACTTTTATTTATACCCTAGAGGGGTATTTAACAGGTATAAAAATAACATACTTTATCGGTTTTGTCAAGTTTTTGACCCGATTATATTGTCTATTTTTGAATAGCTAAAATGAGAACATTTATCCGGTCTTTACAGTACAAATAGTCCACATGAGCAAACATTACATTTGTCCTTCCCATATATTTGATACAAAAGTGTAGAATTTAGCAGGGGAGGACAAATGTCCTGATAGTAATTACCTTAAAAAATTTAAAAGTCACTGCAAACTGATTTACTTCACTTTCTGCCTGAGAGCCGTCCAGTCCAGGCTCCGCCACAGCTCTTGGCGCATATTAACCCTTGCCTCACTGTAATAGCGGGCCCGTGAAGAATAATGCAGGGCATCGGTCATCTCCCACCAGTTGACCGCCAGGAGCTTGATTGCACCCTCCTCCCCCTCATTTTCAAAAAAATCCGGTCTAACAGCAACCACAGCCCGGGCTCCTTTTTTGTCCGGACTGATCAACCCCGAGGGGCGTTCAGCTTCATAATACATGGGCACAACATGCCGGTGGGGCCCCAGAGGGTGTAAGGGAGGTACATCAAAACCATAGGCCGGAGCAGCCCTCTCCACTGCTGACAGCTGCTGGAGTTCGGCCTCCAGACTGTTTAGGGCCTGTCCTGCTTCAGCTAAAAACAGCAGATGGTCAATTTCATGTTCCCGGGCCATTACACCCATTTCAGCCCATTTTTCCTGTTCGATTAAATATTCGATATCCTCCAGCAGACCCTGCAGGATAATTACGCCCCCTGTCAATTCTTCCATATATCCGAGCCATTCTTCAGCCAGCTTCTGATTTTCTAGAATTCTTTCTTCCAGAGTCTCATTTAAACTGTCAATTTCTTGCTCATACATTTCAATTTGTTCTCTTATCATTTCTTCTCTCTCATCATCCAGCTGGTAAAAAACGGGATTATCCAGCTGAAATTCAAATAATTTGATTGTCTCCTCAATGTTTTTGATCAGGTTTTCATGCATTTCAATTGTTGCCTCAGCTGAAAACATTTTTTTCATCTCTTCTGTCATCCGCCGCATTTCTTCCACCTTGTGGTCGGTCCATTCCACTTCCCGAGCCGCCTCCATACTGTCCAGATAATTTTTAAGTTCAGCCCGGGCATATTCCTGCAGGGCTTTAATCCAGCGTTCCTGAGTAACCGGTTCCCAGAAGGAGTCCTGTTCCACGGTTAAAACCGCAGCCACTCCCGTGTGGCGGCCCAGATTAAAAAGCAGCTGGAACACAGATCGCAGAAAAGGCTCCAGGGTTGGTCCCCAGAGCGGGAAAAAACTGTAACAGGGGTATTCTTCCTCATATCCCGGAGGGTGAGCGGCCCTGCTGTAAAGAGGACCCTCCGGGGCCTGTTCAATCACCGGGGGCAAAAGATAAAGACCACCTTTTTCATCTATAAGAGCAGGCTGACCAAGCAGATCTTCCGGTTCATTAACACTGATGCTCACCAGACCACTGTGATCGGGAATTCCCTGTCCGGCAAACCACATCCGGAGATTCAGAACAGCCCGCGGTAAAGTTCCCTGCTGGTGTGAAAATTCCGGTGGTTTATGAAGTGTAATCTCCGGCCGAATTCGACTCAGCTCCCGGGGAGGGGGGTTAAGATGGGGGGTCTTTTGAAAAATAGACAGGATATCCTGCAGTTCATCGATAATAATCTCCTCTATTTCAGAACTAAAACCCGTTTGCTGCCGACCATAAATACGCAAATCCTCCCAGTATTCTTCTGCTCTGATATGACCGGAATATATAAAAATCGTCGAGATCCAAAACAGCAGCACCAGAATGGGTAAAAACTTTTTTGACAACCTCAGCTTTTTGTTAAGCATCCTGCCGCACACTCCTTTCTTTTTTAATCTGTTAACAAAGCCCCGAAAAATTAATTTCCTGCTTATTAAGAAATCTTTCCCGGCAGACCCGTTAATTTCCCAATTTTTTGATAATTTAATAAATAATTATATACAGTAATTATTCAAGATACAACACAATTTTCCTTTTTTCTTTTCGAATTTTATGATTTACATAATATTTTTCTGAAATACGCTCAGGTTTAAAAACACCACTCCCATCTTTGTTCTAAAGCTCCCCCGGCCCTTTGTTCCGAAAGCTGTTTACTGGAAAACCAAAAATAAAAGATTTCAGCGGCAGTCTGCACAGTATCCATACACCTTCAGTCGATGGTCACTTATTTTATAATCATATTTTTTAGCTATTTTTGAAAAATATTCTTCGGGACAGGGCAGGGGATGAATCTCCCTACATTTCAAGCATATCAGGTGATGATGGTGCTGAAAGGATATCGTAGACTCAAAAAAAACTTCTTTTTCATCCGGTTTTAGGCTTAGTTTTCTCACCAGGTTTTTTTCAGCAAATTTATTTAAATTGCGATAAACAGTTGACAGCTGTAAATCCTCTAATTCCTCTTTTAATGTGGTATATATCTGTCCGGCAGATAGGGGGAGTGAAGCCTCCAGCAAAATCTCCATTAAGGCCTTCCTCTGTTTTGTAGCTCTCAGGTCCTTACCACTCAGAATCTGACTTATGGTTTGTTTTTGTTTTTCCATTCTGGCCCTCCTGAAATAATATTTTCCAATAATACAGCAGGACATCTGTTATTCTCCTGTCAGAAAAAATTCTATAGAATTCAAAAGAACACAGATGTCCTGCAGATGTCCTTTAATTAATCAACAAGAGCTTTTTTAAGGTTTTCTAAGTTCTTTTCCATGGCCGTAAAATAATTCTCACCTGCCGCTAACTCCTCTTCACTGAATCCGGCCACAGGATTTAGAGTTAATATTTCGAGGTTGGCTTCTTCAGCCAGAACATCCACAATTCTCGGGCTGGACAGAGTTTCCCGAAAAATATAATTAATACCCCTCTCTTCAGCCAGCTGAATCAATTTATGGGTGGTCCGGGGAGAAGGCTCTTCATGGGGCGTAATCCCGGTCACAGCCAGCTGTTTAAAACCATATCTTTCTCCCAGATAGGAAAAAGCAGCATGTGACACTAAAATCAGATCAGATTCTTTTTCCTTTAAAGTCTCTGAAAATTTGCTGTCCAGTTCGGTAATCTTATCTTTAACATCCTGAAAATTTTCCCGGTAGCTTTCCGTATTCTCGGGATCTAGAACAATCAATTCTTCTTTTACAAGCCGGGCAATTTCCAGATAATTTAAGGGGTCTACCCACACATGGGGATCATATGCTCCATGATCATGGCCGTGGTCATGACTATGGTGAGCATCATCCTCGTCTCCATTTGAATCTTCATCAGGGGAATGATTGTGCCCGGTTTCATCATGATTATGCTCTTCTTCATGATCAGGGTCCTGTTCAGTTTCTGTCAGAAAATCATCAATATCAGGTTCCCTGTAGGGCAGCATATCCATACGGTCACTTACTTTCAGAAATGTTATATCATTTTGTTTAAACATTTCTTCAACTCGCTCTCCCCAGGGTTCCAGACCACTGCCCACATAGACAAACAGATCAACGTTCTCAATTCTTGCTATATCCCGGGGGGAGGGTTCATAGCTGTGTATTTCGGCCCCTGAGGGAATAATAGAATCTGATTCTATATGCTCCCCTCCTATCCGGGAAACAATTTCCTGCAGGGTATAGAAACTGGTCTCAACTTTTACATTTTGAGCTCCAGCCGGATCCGAAAACAAAGCTAAACTTCCGGCCATTACCAAAAATAAAATTACAACAACTGCCGAAAAACTTCCTCTTAATTTTTTATTTTTATTATTCATTTTACAGCCTCCTTTTTCCCTTTTGCAAATCATTTGCATCTATAATAACAAAAAAAATAATGATCTGCAACTAATTTTTATTCATTTATGGTATTTTTTCGAAAAATAAACAGGCCTGCCGGTTCATAAAAAGAGAACCTGCCCTTAGATTGACATAAAGTGGGAGAAAAAAGACACAAAAATCAATGACTCCAGATTGAGTCCATCTCATAGAACTGAAGTGATTTTATGATGACCCCGCCCCCTTCTGCAAACAAATCCAGTTCATTATTGGCCGGGTCAGAAAAAGTTAATACAGAAATAACCTCTGCACCCCGGGCCCCATAAACTTCTACCGAGGATTCATCAACAAAGATGTGCAGTTTAACTTTATTATTCAGACAGGACAGGGGGGCAAAAAACACCTTATTCCCAAAATTCTTACCGGCCTGACTGCGGTCAACATAAAGTTTTTCAGCTGCAGCATCATATCCAATTACTGTTTTTTGGTCCCTGTTTTTTAGAACATTTATTCCACATTTGTGGGCTGTTTTTAGTTTAAATTCTACATTGATTTCAAAAGTTCGGGATTTTATTTCGGAAAGTATGTTGTTTGCTTCCGGAATAGTTTTGTTGGTAAATCCAGTTTTAGCTGATCTCAATCTCTTTATCTCTTCTACCGGCTGCTGGATTAACCTTATTTTTCCATCAGCTATTCCCAGTGATAATTCGTGAAATAAATTCATGCGTCCCCGCCAGGGATCGGTGGGAGTCTCCATTATATTCTTCCAGTTTGCCATCCAGCTGGCCATAATTCTTCTGCCATCTTCTGTGGGGATATGGGCATAGGTCTGGGCCGCATATGCATCAGGGCCATAATTCAGCGGCAGAGCTTCAGTCTCCGGCTTAAATGTCCGGCCATCAAAATCACCCAGATAGTATTCACGGCCTCCGGCATTTAAAACCCATCTCGAGTCTCCAGTGCTGTGACCCTGCTCATCTTTAACCGGCAGTTCAAAAAGATCGGGACATTCTGTATAAATATCATTTTTGCTTTCCGGTTTCCAGTCTTTTAAGTTTGGTGATGAATATATCCGAACCTGGCCTCCGGCCACCACCATAATCCATTTTTGAGTTTCCTCATGCCAGAACACTTTGGGGTCTCGAAAGTCTTCACTTCCTTCTTCTGTAAGCACGGGATTGGCTCTATATTTATGCCAGGTGGCTCCTTCATCTTTACTGTAAGCCAGACTCTGTATCTGACCTTCAGTACCGGTGGCATGGGTAAAGATGGCCACCATTCCGGAATTCCCATCAAAAAAACCGGAAGTGTCTTTTTCATCAATTACCGCTGAACCGGAAAAGATAGTACCCAGCTGATCGGGATACAGGGCAGTGGGCCAGTGCTCCCAGTGAACTAGATCGTTACTCACGGCATGTCCCCAGTGCATGGGTCCCCACTCTTTAGAAAAAGGGTGGTACTGATAAAATAGATGATACTTTCCTTTATAATAAACCAGACCATTGGGATCATTGAGCCATCCCCGTTCAGGTGTGAAATGATACTGGGGACGAAAATCTTCCTGAAGGTGATCCTGTGGTCTCCGATATAAATTAAGTGTGGTCTTAACTGGGGGCCAGTTTTTTTGTCCTTTTTTTGGGGATCTCTCATGCAGAGAAAAACAGTTCTCTCCCGGGCTTAAACTCAGATCCGGTTTCATCTGCTGGCTCTTTTTATCATCTTCCCGGCCCTTTTTATTATCTTCAATAATTATTTTCTGAGTTTTATCTTTTTGAGCTGTCTTTATCTTTACTTCTTTTTGGTCCTGGTCCAGATAACCGTGATAATAATAAATTCTTTTGTTAAACCCGGGAAAAAACATCCCGGTATTAAGCTCTAAATTGTTCAGGTTTCTCTGCCCGGGACAAATTTTGTAGGCCTGAATATTACTGAATTTTACTTCAGCATCTGACAGCCATAATCCAATCCTGCCCGGAGAATAATAATCATCAACATCAATAACCTTATTCTGCTCCAGAAACACCTTTAGGTTTCTACCCCCGGACTGAACCTGAAGCTGATAACTGGAATCCACCTTTATTTCAGTCTCAGCAGTCTGGATAAGTCCTCCTGGACTGCGGTAATATTTTGCTAAATTTTCCCCGGTATTTAAGCTGACCACAAAATAATTCTCAGGGTCTTCAAAACCAAAAATAACCCCGGCCTCATCACCCGTGTTTATTTTTAATTCAAGCTGGAAAATAAAATTTGTAATCTGGCCTGAACCCAGCAAAATTCCCCTATCCGCTTTCATTCCTTTTATGTAATTGTCTTGTATCTTCCAGTGACCTGTGATGTCCTGCCAGCTGCATATCCTGTCCCTGATATCTTCAATAAACTCTGCTGACATTCTTGCCCTCCTTTAAAAATCCCAGTACAACATTGGAACTTATATTATCAGTGAAAAAAGATGGGGAGCTGTAGAAAAAAATACTGATATTATTGAAATACTGGCCGAAAATGATTTGATAAAGAAAAATAGGGAAACCTATATTAATATGGCAAAATTTAGAAACATAATTGTTCATGATTATTCTGATATTGATGATAAAATAGTTTATCAAATTATCCAATATAATTTAGATGATTTAATAAATATTCTTAAATAATATCAAGAATTTATTTAATACAGTTAAAGGGATTAAATAATACAGCTTTCAATCATGAAATTGTAAAGATCTCACACCTTCTGGAAATATTTTTTTCTTCTTTTTGCACTTTTTATAACCCTATTTAAGGAATATAGATTTCCCTATCTATTCGCAAGATTTTTTTGTGTTTCTCAAATAAATTCTTCTGCTTGAGTAATGAACCAATATCTCCTTTTGGTAAACTTAAAAAAAACTGTTTACTCCTTTATAATTAAAGCAGGTCCTCAGTTAGCTCTATGGTTTTGTTTCTTATAGCTTCCACATCCGGCAGACGACCATCTTCCATCAGCTCCACAATAATACCCATCTGTTTGCCATTACCACAGCCTGCGGCAGCCTTGATTTCACCATCCTTTACATAAAAGGTGATAAAATCACGGTCCATGACATCACCCCAGGTTATAATTTCATCCGGGTCCTCACAGTGGCCCACATAGTGGAGGCTGAAACCATACTGACGGGTCCAGAAAAAGAGCCCACTTTGAAAACTTTCCTCACTGCCCGCCATATTATAGCCGGCCAGCCGGCCGTGCTGCAGGGCCAAACGCCAGTGTTCAATCCTTACTGATTCACCGGAAACACTGTCCTTAAACCGGGCAATATCACCGGCGGCATATATATCATCTCTATGTTTTAGATTCTCGTCAACTAACACCGCACCTCTTTCATCTTTCAGATCTTCCGGCAGATAATCGGTACTGGGCTGAACTCCAATCCCCACCAGAACAAAATCGGCCGGGAGCTCTCTACCATCAGAAAGTTTTACTGCCTGAACCTTATTTTGACCGACAAAAGAATCCACTCCCCTGTTTAACTCAAGATTCACTCCGTGTTCTTCATGAACATTCTTATACATCTTACCAATTTCAGTACCAAAAACCTTTTCATAGGGATACTCTTCGGGAGCCACTACAGTAATATCCAGATCCCGGGCAGTCAGACTGGCAGCAGTTTCCATACCGATAAAGCTGGCTCCGATGACCACCACTCTATCATGTTTTTCAGCCAGCCGGTTAATTTTATCAGCATCAGCCACACTTCTTAAGGAGAGTATGTTCTCCAGATCTGCACCAGGTACTTTCAGAGCTCGGGGACTGCTTCCTGTAGCCAGAAGTATTTTGTCATAATTTATGTCTGTTCCATCAGCCAGGATGACACTTTTTTTGTCCGGATTCAGTTCAGTTACCCTGCTGTCCAGTTTTAAGCTGACATCATAATCTTCATAGAATTGTTTGGACCTGAGAAGTGGTGCTTCAGATTCATTACTCTCGATATAACTTTTGCTTAAACTGGTCCTGTTATAAGGGGGCACATTATCTTTTGACACCAGGGTGACCTGGCCTCTAAACCCGGCCTGACGGACAGTCTCAGCAGCCATACCTCCGGCAGCCCCTCCTCCGAGAATGACAAAATGTCTATCATCTGCCTCCGGGTCATAACCAGCCACCTCGGGTATTATTTTATCGGGCAGGACTTCGGGTATGCTGACCAGTACTTTTCCATCTTCTTCCCGAACATCCAAAGCCGGTAAAGAATCAATTGCCGGTGGTTCCTCGAGTTCTCCCGTAAAAACATCAAAACAGGCCTGATGCCAGGGACAGCGTATCCGCCCTCCCTTAAGAAGACCATCGGCCAGGGGAGCTCCCACATGACTGCAGTTGGCCAGCATGGCATGAAGTTTTCCCTCAACCCGGGCCAAAAGAATTTCTCTACCATCTACAGTTACCTGCTTCATCTGACCTTCCCTGAGTTCATCAGTATGAGCAACTTCCTTTTCCATAACTCTCACCCCTCATATAATATGATTATTGAAAAATTATGATTAATTACTTCGGGATTATACACCATAGAAATCGTGATTATACTCCCGTAAAAATGTCCGGCCAGGATCTCTGCTAAAAATACTTCATATTATATACTCTAATTTCAGAGTTGAAAATGAAATCTAACCCATTGAATTGACTGGAAGCCAGTCGAAAAAAGTATCTTTAAAAATAGCAAAACATCCCTTCCTGTGGTGTAGTGGTGATTACCAGGATCACCAAAATACCAATAAGAAATAAGAAAGGAATGCTTTAATCAATATTATTATACCACAAAAGGATTATAATGGAAAGCAAATTGATTCTAAAAGTAGAACTTTCTCCAAAACATCAAATTAGGTCATCAATTAAGAAAATTTACTGAAATAAAACAATGTTTGATTTACTTGAGAGGGCGGGAAGAACCCTATATCCCTATATATAAACCATCTCCTATAAAATGAAAATTAACCACAAATACAAAGTATAACCTCCGTCAACTATTAGAGTCTGAAAACAGTTTTACACTCGTAACTTCATTTTAATCCTGTTTTTTAAAATTAAAATCAACCCCGTTCTTTCATTCTTTAAAAGTCTATTATTGGGATTAATTAGGAATGTCTATCTTATCCTGTATTCTGTCAACAGGAATGTTTGAAAGTGGTATAGAATCAGAACTTCCAATAGCAGCAGCTATTCCTGCTGCTTCACCGGTAAGCACACAGGGAACAATTAACCGGCAATGATTCCAGGCTTCTCCAGCAGCAGATATACATCTCCCGGCAGTTATAAGATTATGAATCTTATTTCCTACCAAAGAACGATAAGGTATATAATAATATGAATCAGAAACATCCCATAATCCAGTCTGACCAATGGTATCTTTAAATTTTTGTTTTTGATGACTTCTATTTAATACAAATTTTCCTTTAAGTCTTCTGGTCATTCGAAACTGGGTTGACCTCCTCCCCGCCGATTCACTTCGTTCATCAACGAGGATTCCTGGTAGTTCATATGACTACCTTCCAAACTGACTTTGCTTTTGGTCTATCCCGCACTATTGAAAGCACTAATAGA
>PWDW01000241.1 GCA_003553225.1 Halanaerobiaceae bacterium | reverse complement strand
TGGGCTTTGAGAGGGGTGCTGCCATCGACCTGGCAGGCCGCGATGTGTTAAAGGCGGTCCAGATGAGTGTTAACCCTAAGGTAATAGAAACCCCCGTTGTGGCTGCCGTAGCCAGTGATGGTATTGAAGTCAAGGCCAGGGCCAGGGTAACGGTTAGGGCAAACATAGAACGCCTGGTTGGTGGAGCGGGAGAGGAAACTATTATAGCCCGAGTTGGTGAAGGGATGGTTTCCACCATCGGTTCTGCCATAAACCATAAGAAAGTGCTGGAAAACCCTGACGAGATATCTTATACCATACTTAACAAAGGGTTGGATGCAGGCACGGCTTTTGAAATCCTTTCCATCGACATCGCTGATGTAGATGTGGGTAAAAATATCGGGGCTCAGCTTCAGACGGACCAGGCCGAAGCTGACAAACGCATTGCCCAGGCTAAGGCTGAAGAGAGGCGGGCCATGGCTGTGGCAAAGGAGCAGGAGATGAAGGCCTCTGTCGAGGAGATGAGGGCCAAAGTTGTGGAAGCGGAAGCAGAAGTGCCTAAAGCCCTTTCTCAGGCACTGCGGGAAGGCAACCTTAGCGTGATGGATTATTATAACATGCAAAACATTCAATCGGATACCCAGATGCGGGATTCCATCTCCAAAATAAGGCCTGATGCCGAGAAAGAAGATGAATAAGGCAAATAATGGAGCGGACTTTAAACAAGTAGGGCTAAGGGGATATTAAATGGAGCTTGTAATTAGGGGCAAGAAAAAAGTATATAAAACAACAAAAGATACTGGGGAGCTTGAAAGGGAACTCAAAGGATTCTTAGAGGGTGAGAGGCTCCCCCTGGGGATAGTGGCCTCGGAGGTGCTCGGTCCACCGAGATCCAAAAGATCGTACAGTCGAAGAAAAACATAAGCCAATTAGCTGTAGTTGCTTTTCGCTTTTATTTTTGCAATCGCATGAAATGCTCAATCGCATAAAATGCTAAGAAATTCTAATGGATTCCTTAAGGTTAGGACTATCGGAAAAGCTGGTGATTTTGACTGTGCTCTGATCATGCAAAACAGCAAAGAAAAGATTGCAGTCCAGGCTAAACGCTACAGGAGTAAGACTGGGGTTAAAGCTGTGCAGGAGACAGCATCCGCAAGAAAATTTTATGGTTGCACTAAAGCAATCGTTGCAACCAATAGCTACTTTACTGTTCCGGCAAAGAAGCTGGCTAAAGCGAACAACATTGAGCTATGGGATAGAAGTAATTTAATAGAATCCCTTACCCTTAGCAGGAAACCGGAGCAATCTAACGGTATAGTACAGCCTCACGGTATAGTACAGCGCTGCCTTTTTCGCTATTAGATAGTTCACTATACAGGTTCCGCAGACCTCTATGGAGGAGCAGCTTAACTGCACCCTCTGATTTGTTCAGGATGCAGGCTATTTCCTTTATCTTTAAATCCTCGGTGTAACGGAGCAGTAAGGCATCCTGCTGGTTCGGAGGCAAAGATGCTACTTTGTTCAGCAGCTCAGCTCTCGATTCTTTTGTGGAAACAATGTCTTCCACAGTTACAGGGTCCGGATGGTCTGTATTATCGAAACTGTATAAGATTTCGCGGCTGTTTTTGCGGTAGTGGCTGATCACAGTGTTTCGGGCGATGGCGAAGAGCCATGCCTGGAAAAAGCCTTTGTTTTTGTATTTGCTGATGTTTTTCAAGGCTTTATAAAAGGTATCCGAAACGATATCCTCAGCGACGTGGGTGTTGCCGACTTTATAAAAGACGTAGTTATATATCTGTGGCAGGTAGTGGTTATAATGATGCACGAAATGCTGCGGATCTGATTGGGACTTCTCGGTTATTTCGTGTTCATTTTCCATCATTTCCATTATGGTGTTCCCTTCTTTTTAATGACTATACCTTTCTGGTCAATAACCTCTTGAGTATAGAATATTATTTTAAGATGCTTGCAGGAAGCACCACGCCGGGATACCTTTAGGAAAATCTTGCCATAACCTGTTGTAGAGATAGATTTTTTATGTCCAGCGCTTATCTTGTCGCCTACAATCTTTTCATTTGGCCGTACTCAAAAGCTTCCCACTTGATGAAAACGTCGTCAGTGGGTGAATTAATACAAGCAGCAGAAAAGCTAATAAAAGCCTCCGGTATACCATCATTCATTTCTCCGAAATAATAGCCCATATGATACAGGTTGTCCATGCTATGTTCAGGACCGAAATCAGGTTCTCCTAAAATGTCTTTTATCTCCGCGAAAAGCATTCCCACTTTTGCGCCTAAAACTTCTTGCCCCGGTCCTAAAATAATGCTAGCCGCAATTTTATTGTCTAAAGGTTCCGGAGAACAAAACCGGATAAACCCTTCTTCCTGTCGAAAAAGAATATAATTATGCGGCCCAAGCCGTTCGCTATAACCTTCTTTGTCTGGCTCTCCTTTCAATTGCTTTATTTCATCAAAACTTTTACCAAGCAGTTTCAGCACAGGATCTTTTTCAGCCATATCCAGCACTGGGCTTTTGGTACTGTCTACCTCTTCCAGGAAAGGGTTTTCGGTGCTTCCTACCTTACGTTGCAGAAAATAAGCAGGGTCCTCCACTTCCTGGCAACCCATCAGGACAAGTGGCAGCATAACAATAAATAAGTATAATAAAGGTGATCGTTTACCGGAATTCAATTCAATTCATTCCCTCCGTGTCGTCCAGTCGACCGACGATAACACTGTTAATTAGACAGGTTATAAGTCCCATTTAAGTTACCCCTTATCTGGTATTATGGACTGGCACAACAATTTTTTGTATTATTATAATATCAACGGGAATGCTTAGAAATCTATTAGCAATATTCCAATATTTTTGTTTTTTTAATGCAAGAAGCAGAAAATCTTTTGTCAGGGTTTCACTACCCCGATAAGCTTGGCGAACTGCAGAGCGAAATAATAATGTTGAAGTGCAGTTAATAGTGGTTATTGTTACACATAGGAAAAAGACTGTTCAGGTTCAGGTAAATATTATATTCTGGGGGCGTAGTTCAGCGGTAAAACACTTTAATGCCATTCAAGGGGTCAGGACTTCGATTCCCCTCGCCTCCACCAAATGTAAACCTCAAATATTGATACAATGCGGAAGCCCTTAAATCAAGGGCTTTTCGTGCTTTCAGGGGTAAATTGGGCTGCAGAAAAAGGCCTAATCTACCCTTTGTACACCATTCCGCCAAAAAGTATGCACACCCCTGGTGCAAAATTATGAAGAGGTGTGCATTTTTTTTCTTGGGGGTGCAAACAATTTGGCAGAAAGAAAAAAAATGGAATTATTAAGGGTGTTTAAGCGAAAAAAAACGGAAAAACGAGAACATTGCTAATAGCTTTCTAAGAACTTGTCAGTATAGTATTAATATAAGTTAAGAACCTGATTCAATTTAAGGGGGATGAACGAACATGAAAAATCAATTCAGACTTGCAGTAGGGCTCCTGGTGATCCTCATCTTCGTAGGTGTTGGCACTTACATGAGTTTATGGGATCTTCACTTTTCAATTGGGCCCTTCTTCTTGCATCACTGGCTTTCGATCATAGGAGGAGCGTACCTCCTCATTTTCATCCTAGTATTCGCCTATATGAAGCGTTATACTACAGTTAATCGCGGCACACTCCTGAAAGTTCACGTGTTTGGGTATTTGCTGGCAGTCATTTTTATATCGGTACATTTTGCGCAACAGATGGGTCGTCCTGCAGAGTTTGCGCCTGACTTGGGAGCAGGCCTTGCAACTTATCTCCTTCTTATGGTTATCGTAGCTACCGGTTTTATGATGCGATTCGGACTATTGACCCAAAAACGTGAGTCGTGGCGCCTGTTCCACGTGGGGTTGAGTCTTTCTTTGTTCATTGTCCTTGTTATCCACGCGTTGCAGAACTTTGGAATCTTGTAGCGGGCATTCAACACCACAAGACATTGAAAAAAAAATGGAAATATTGCTAATAGACTCCTGAGCACCCCGTGCAATAAGATGTAATTACATCAAGATAATAATTGCGAAGGAGTGAACGGGATGACAGGAAAAGCAAGGAAACGGACATCCCTTTTAAGATTGCTTAAAATTGCTTTACTGTTCTTGGTAATTTTAGTAATCGTTATCGGAGCGGGTGCGCTAAGTATTGTCTATTCTTACGTAAAAGATGCTCCCGAGTTTAATGCGGGAACTTTGCGGCCTGTATTAACCTCTTATATTTTTGATCGTAACGGAGTTGAGCTTGCAGAGTTATATGACGAACAAAATCGCATTGAAATTCCGCTCGAAACGATACCGGAACATGTAATTGATGCTTTTATTGCCATAGAAGATGAACGGTTCTATGATCATTATGGTGTTGATACAACCGCCATTACCAGGGCTTTTGTAGCAAACCTGAGACATGGAGACTGGACGGAGCAGGGCGGAAGTACAATTACGCAGCAGCTAATTAAAAACGTCTTTCTGACTCCAGAGAAAACGTTCCGTAGAAAAGTTCAGGAAGCCTGGCTTTCTTTAAAAATGGAAAGGCTGTATTCAAAAAGCGAAATCCTGGAAATCTACTTAAACGAAATCTATTTTGCCCACGGGGCTTATGGAGTAGAAGCCGCCGCTAATGTTTATTTTGACAAAAGTGTCGGGGAATTAGATGTCGCCGAAGCTGCCATGTTAGCCGGTATACCCCGCTCACCGAATTATTACTCTCCATACAGAAACCAGGAAGTTGCCATGCAAAGGCAATCTCTTGTCTTAAGCAAAATGCACGAACTGGGCTTTATCAGCAATTCCGCACTGCGAGAGGCCAGAAACACGGAACTTTATTTTGCTGAACCTCCTTTACGGGGGCACCAATTTCCATATTTTGTTGATTACGTTCTGCATCATGAAATGATCGATATTTTGGTATCCATGCCCGAGTACGAAACCAGGGAAGATGCATACTCGGTTATTTACAATGCTGGATTGCGGGTTTACACCACCCTCGATGCCGAAATTCAACAAAGGACTGAAGACATACTGAACGATGAAAATCTCTATCCCCAGCAAACGGCTCGGATTGACATGGACAAAATGAAACAATTATTATCAGAAAGTAATTATACCAGCTACCCCGAAGAAGTGATCGTGGAAAATGGTATCCCCCAACCTCAATCTGCTGCAGTTGTCACCCACCCGGCAACTGGAGAAGTATTGGCCCTCGTAGGCGGTAGAGAATATTGTGAACAAAACCAGAATTTGCGTTATTTGAGCCGTCGCCAGCCAGGCTCGGCAGGCAAACCCATTTTCGCTTATGCGCCTGCCATTGAAGAAAACTTAATGACGCCAGGGTCCATTATAGATGATTCTCCCTTTACCCGGGGAAGCTGGGCGCCTGAAAATTTTGGCAGACGTTTCCATGGACCGGTGACTGCAAGGGAAGCCCTCGTGCATTCATTAAACATCCCAGCCATTAAAACCTTTGAAATGATCACACCCGAAGTTGGCCTGGAATATGCCGAGCGAATGGGAATATCAACTATTCATCCCGATGATTACAATTTAGCAACGGCCCTCGGCGGAATGACGCATGGTGTTACAGCTTTTGATATGGCACAGGCATTTGGCGTTCTGGCCAACCAGGGACTCAAAACAAAACTTCACACAGTAAAGAGAATTGAAGATGCTTCGGGAAACGTCCTCTATGAATATGGCAATGAACCCGATGACGTATTATCTACCCAAACCGCATACCTGGTGACCCATATGCTAAAAGATGCCGTGCATAGAGGTACAGCCTCCCGGCTGAATGTAGGACGTCCGGTAGCCGGGAAAACAGGCACCACAAGCGATAACCGTGATGCATACCTGGTGGCATACACCCCGGATCTGGTTGTGTCTTTTTGGATGGGCCATGATATACAAAAGCTTGGCAGAATCCAGGGAGGAAGCAGTTCCACGATTGTTTTATGAACCAGCTTATTACACAAATAATGGGTGATGATCCCGCGGTTGACTTTGAAAGACCATCGGGTATCAGCGAGCCGGTTAATATTTGCAGCAAGTCCGGTTTAAGAGCGGGTAATCACTGTCCATCTGGCAGCATCGTTAGTGAAATTTTTCCAATACGCCGCGTACCTCGAGAAAATTGCAACCTGCATGTTAAACAGGTTAAAAAAGAACCGGATGATGTCCGCACTCTTTCAGGTTTTACTGCGCACTTGTCTTACAACCCGCTGAGAGCTCAACTCTCGTGGGACAGGGGCACTGAAAAAGCGGAGCAGATATTATATTTATACAGACAAGCCGTTGGTGAAGATGACCTTACGCATTTAGATACATTAGGGGGTTTAGAAAACTATTTTGTTGATGATGGGCTGACAGCGGGCAAAGAGTATACTTATCACCTATTTGCTTATAACGAAGATGGTGATTGGTTAGAATTAGCCGTCACCGATATAAAAGTTCCTTCCACCAGAGATGAAAATGAGGAATTAACAGAAGAAGTACTGGAGCCAGCTGGTGATGCAGAATCACCTGAAGAAGATTACGAAGAAGAACCACCGGAAACTCCTGATGCAGACGATGCAGGTGATGAAGATAATGCAGGCGATGAGGGTGATGCAGGTGATGAAGATGATGCAGATGATGCAGATGATGCAGGCGATGAGGGTGATGCAGGCGATGAGGGCGATGCAGGCGATGTAGGTGATGAAGACGATACAGGAGATGCAGGTGATGAAGAGAGGATCTAGATGCGAACAGAAAAGAGCTGGAAGCTCTGGGTCTTCTTAAGCTTACCCAAGAACTTTATGATATTACCTTCACCCCGGGCCATGGATAATTCCTGGAATCACTTTTATGCTGCAAACAATTTAGGAAATAATTAAGATATTGCTAATATTGCTAATAGAATGCTAAGCATTCCGTTTGATACTATGTATAATGAAGGTTCTAATAGGGTGGTATCTGTAGGGGTTGAAAGATGTGAAAACATTTTTATCTCAAAAAAGGATAAGGAAGAGAATTACTTGAACGAGAAAGAACTGTCATGGCAAAAGAAGGGGTTCAACTGGATGGCAGGCCGACTTAAACAAGCTGAAGGAGAAAGCGCAGGCTAATGTCAGCGCTAAGCGGAGTTGAACGGAGGGTTGAACGGAGGAATGACACGATTAAAAGCGAGATCAAAAAAAAGGAGCGATCAAACAATGGAAAAAATCAATGTAGTGCATGAAAACATGCATGAAAACGAAGGAAACATAAAGACCAGAAGAATTATCTATTATATTCTGGGTGCTTTACAAGTTTTATTTGCATTCCGGCTTGCTTTTAAAGTTCTCGGAGCAAATCCTGAAAGCACCTTTGTGGCCATCATCTATTCTGTTACAAACCTATTTCTGGCCCCATTTGCGGGCATATTCAGAATGTCCGTTACAGAGGGTATAGAAACACAATCGGTTTTAGAGCCAGCTCTTATTATAGCAATGATTGTTTATACTATACTCGCCTGGAGTATTACTAAATTAATTGATATTATCAATAATCGAAAGACCCGAGAAAGTTTGCAATTATGATGATTGTATTAAGTGGTAAAAACTACGGTATGTCAGTTACCGATGTGGCGTTTGCTACAGTGAGGCTGAAAACGCGTGATTATAAAAAGTTTAGGAGTCGAAAACTATGGAATCATTAGTTATTGAAGGAAACCATACACTTCGGGGCCGGGTAAGGGTTAGCGGTTCTAAGAATGTTTCTTTACCATTAATAGCTGCTTCACTGTTAACTGATGAACCGGTTATCATTGAAGACGTTCCCTGCCTCCTGGATGTTTGTATCATGAAAGAAATTGTCTCTGAAATAGGGATGGGGGTTGGGACCGAAAAACACAACCTGTACCTGGATGCCTCAACGGTCAATCGTTTTACGGCATCGCACTCGCTGATTAATCAAATAAGAGCCTCCATTTTGTTGTTGGGACCCCTTCTGGCACGTTTTGGCAGGGCAAAAATATCTGCACCGGGCGGGTGTTCCATCGGTAGCCGCCCCCTGGATCTTCACTGGAAAGGTTTAGCGGCAATGGGAGTGAAATTTACTCAGAGAAATGGGTGGGTGGAAGCTAGAAGTAACCGTTTGATTGGTAACCACATCTACCTGGACTGCCCCAGCGTAGGAGCTACAGAAAACATCATGATGGCAGCCACACTGGCCAAAGGGGAAACTATAATTGAAAACGCCGCACTGGAACCGGAAGTGGTGGAGTTGTCCGGTTTTCTTACGGCAATGGGCGCAAGTATTAGTGGAGCGGGAACGTCTATTATCAGAATAAAAGGAGTTAGCTCGCTTAAAGGTGCCCGCTACCGGGTTATCCCTGACCGCATCGAGGCAGGCACTTACATGATTGTAGCGGCTATGGTTGGAGGCGGAGTAATAATTGAAAATGTGGTGTTGGATCATTTAAAGCCGCTGACGGCCAAGTTAGAGGAAGCGGGCGTTCAGGTGGTAGAGTCTAAACCAGGAGAAGTGACCGTAACCCCTGCCTCATTTTTACAGGCGGTGGATATTGAAACCATGCCCTATCCTGGTTTCCCTACTGATCTACAGCCCCCCTTTTCATCCCTGATGACGCAGGCTCACGGACTGGGAACAATCAGGGAAACCGTTTTTGAGAACCGCTTCAGGCATGTGGAAGGCCTGACCCGCATGGGGGCTGATATCCGGTTAAACGGCCAAAGCCTTAGTATAACAGGGAACAGCAATTTATGGGGGAATCGGGTTCAGGCTACCGACTTGCGAGGAGGTGCCGCCCTGGTTCTGGCAGCGTTGGCGGCGGAAGGCAAAACCGAGATTCTGGAGGCCCATCACCTGGACCGGGGTTATGAGGATCTGGAACTTAAGATAAACAATCTTGGAGGTAACGTATACCGGAAGAGGTCCCGGCAGGAGGATTACGCTCAAGCCTCCGCGAGTTATGCTTAACCCAAGCTAAAAAAGTCGCGAAACCTTATACGGTTACTATGATGATACAAACGAGCCCGACCCTGTAATTGTGGAAGGCATTTTTCCCGCTCTGCTTATCATTCCTTTTCTGGCCTGGTTTGCCAAATATGCCTTTGAAGCAGCTTGGTGGAATATTCGAAAGCATCATCAAAGGGGGTGATAAGTATGTTTAGAATTATCGGGATAATTGTGGTAATCATCGTTATTTATTATGTTGTTACCAGAGTAATTTAAAGGGGTGCATTCCTAATAGACTTCCGAGCATATGGTTCAATAAGACATTAACGCAGGATAAGAACAGCGTTGAATCGACCCTGGCTCAGCGATAGTGTTAAAAATCAAGGACATTATAAAGACATTAAAGGAGGATCATCAATGAGCAAGAGTAAGAAGAAACCCGTTGGTAAGCGCTTTGACAGAACCGTGAAAAAAGTAGATAAAAAAATTGGGAAGGGCAAGGACAAAATCTTAGAGGGTAAAGAAGACATCTCTGATGCTGCACATGGTATCGGTAAAAGTGTAAAGAAAACAGTCCACATTTCCGGCAGTTCCATTTCAGGTCTGTTTCGCAAGTAATGACTCGGTCGTTAAAGGTTATGGCAGTGGACCTCTGCGAACAATCTGGAAAACCCGGCAGATCCGCTCCGGTTCGCTAAAAGACGGCGCTGATATATATAATAATTACTCAAGTTTTATAACCCTCTGGTCTTATTCTTCGCCATACTAAAACGCTTCTTCAGCCAACACCTTATGGATGGGTGCTAGATGGGGCTGCCGTCGCCGTGCTATTTTATCAGGGGGGGTAAGCATTGATTTGAGAGAAAAGCGTTTTTCGAGATGGGAAAACGTTAAAAAACGATTTTACCTTACTATTGAAACACAGATTATAAAGGATAAATCGCGCAATGTTGCCCTGGGGTGCGCCTTTGGCATAGGCATTAACTTTTTTCCTACCCTGGGTATTGGGTTTATTTTTGCCTTTTTACTGGCAGTGATTTTCAGGGTTAATCGCGCCAGCGCAGCTGTAACGAGCCTTATAACCGCGCCTTTGATCCCCATAATGTACGCCTTGAACTTAGTCGTTGGAGGATTAATCCTGACTCCGGTTACAGGTAAAGAGAACATCGTGGAATTTGTAATCGACCAGTACTCTATTATGTTAAAGCTGGGCAATGTCAAGGAGAAGATTTTTAGCTTTTTAGAGTTTTTCGGCTCCACTTTCCTGCTGGGTGCAGCTATAGGTGCAGCAATTATTGGCATAGCCGCATATTTTTTTGTTAACTTTATGTTGAATAAAAAATACCAGTAGATGAAGGAAAAAACTTCCCCCTGGCTTTTCGACTCTCAACGTCCCCTTTATTTTGAAAAGCCACGTAGGTTCTTTCTTCTCCTGTATCACAAAGTAATGGGTGTTTTGCTAATAGATATCTAAGCACCCCGTGCGATAATATGGACAAACAAATCAAAACGGAGGTATGTAAAAATGACTACGCTCCAGGAAATATACAGGTGTGATGTATGTGAGAACATCGTAGAGGTGTTGCATACGGGAAAAGGGGAACTGGTCTGCTGCAACCAGCCCATGGAATTGATGACAGAGAATACTGTAGACGCATCGAAAGAAAAACATGTGCCTGAAGTGGAAGAAAAAAATGGTAGAGTGGAAGTAAGAGTCGGCAGTTCCTCTCATCCCATGGAAGCAAAGCACTACATTGAGTGGATTCAAATTATTAACGGCGGAAAAAGCGAAAGGACATTTCTAAAACCAACAGATAAACCGGAAGCTGAGTTTGAATGTACTGAGGGAAAAGTCAGAGCTCGCGCTTACTGCAATCTGCATCGTCTCTGGAGTGGATAAGTTGAGCCTTGGGTATCATATTGTCCTGCTAGTTCACTGTTCAACGAAAATCCGGATAATATTTCAGGGAGGCCTGACATGAAAAGATACGACTTGATTGTCCTGGGAGGCGGCTCAGCAGGTATGAATCTGGCTAAACCGGCTGCAGCTAATGGCTGGAAAACAGCGATGGTTGAGGGCAGCCGCCTTGGGGGAACTTGTATAAATGACGGTTGCATTCCTTCGAAAACACTGATCAGTTCGGCCAGGGTTATGCAGACAGTGCGCGATGCCCGAAAATTTGGCGTTATCGCAAACCCGCCACAGGCGGACTGGGCAGCAATGGTCGATCGCAAGGAGCGTTTGATCGGAAAAATACGGAACCGCATCTATAATAATATTGAGGAAAATGATCATATAATGCTTTATGACGGACAGGCAGTATTCACCGGCACTCATACCGTAGAAGTTAATGGTGAAACTCTTACCGCTGAAAGGATAGTGATTGCCACCGGGGCACGATCCGCTGTGCCGCCGCTAACAGGTTTAAGCGAAATAAATTATCTGACTTCAACTTCGGCCATGGAAATGAAGGAACTTCCGGGAAGCTTGCTTATCCTGGGCGGCGGTATAATTGCCCTTGAGTTTTCGCAGCTGTTTGTCCGACTGGGAGTTGAAGTGACCATTGTTCAACGCGGCGATCGCCTGGCGGCAAACCTTGAACCGGAAATATCGGATGAAATCCACAATGTTTTGGAATCGGCAGGGATCAACGTAAAGACCAACACCAATGTCAGCTCAGTAGGTGCAGAGCACGGCTCTGTTTACGTTGTGGATGAAACCGATAAAGGGTCGGTGCGTTACCTCGCTGATCAAATCCTGGTAGCTACGGGAAGGGCGTCCAACAGCGACATGCTTGTCCTTGAAAAAGCGGGAGTGGAGACAGACGAAAGGGGCTACATTGTTGTTGACGAGGGCTTCAAAACCAGTGCTGAAGGCATCTGGGCTATCGGTGATGTGATTGGGGGGATGATGTTTACCCATAAAGCCTGGCATGATGCAATCTTGCTATCCCGTTACTTTTTTAAGGGCGAAAAGATTGTTTCCAAAGACAGGTTGATCCCGTTTGCCATATTTACCGAGCCGGAAATAGCCGGTGTGGGTTTGGGTGAAGCTACGGCAGCTAAGGCAGGCTATAAGGTAAAAGTTCAACGTTATCCGTTTTCGTCCCATGGACGGGCACTGGCGACTGAAAAGCTGGACGGTTTTGTTAAGCTGGTACTTGACAGTGACAGCAAAAGGATTTTGGGTTCCCATATTATCGGCCCGGAAGCGGGCGAATTAATCCACGAATTGATCACGGCCATACACTTCGGCGCTACTGTCTATGACCTCCAGAACCTAATTCATATCCACCCAACCCTTTCGGAGGCGATCAACAGCACTGCTTGGTCTGTATAAATAAACGGCAGCATTCATGGACAAGGGTAAATCGAATGATAGAAGAAGCTAAACAAAATAATGCTGAAGCTATAATGGTGCAGCTTAATACCCCGTGCGGCTGGTGGATGCCACCTTCTATATGAAGTAGGTGTAGTCGGAGCGAAGACCGCAAAGATTGAAATTGGCGCGCACGGTAAATCAATAATACGGTAAATCAATAATAAGGAGGTACAGTTATGAAGACTGAAAATATGAAGGATACCCCCATCTACCTTGCCCTAAATATGTCTAAAGTTTTGAATAATCAAGAAAGTTTCGATCTGATGAACAAGGTGGGTCCCCGGGTATGTATCACCACTGCCACACACCCGGGACTTGTCGGGTTTATGGCTAATATCCAAACAGGCATTTTACCTCTTGCAG